>JAUIMD010000305.1 GCA_030433225.1 Bacteroidia bacterium | reverse complement strand
ACAAACGGTAGATTACGATAAGAAATTCCAAACCCTTTTCCCTCGCATGTACTCCGCGCAGCCAAGCCACGTAAATGCGTACAAAAGCTGGGCAGATATCAAAGGGAATTCCATACGGGCAAAAGACCCCTCCACCGGAGAAATGAGAAACTTTGTGAAGCCTACCATGGGCGAGAACCTGAAATTCTTTTTCCGTTACCAGCTTAACTTTATGTACTGGCGCTATTTTATGTGGAATTTTGCAGGCCGCCAAAACGACATTCAGGGGCATGGCGAAATAGACAAAGGAAATTGGATAAGCGGCATTAACTTTATTGACAATCCGCGTTTGGGCGATCAAAGCCTGCTTCCGGATACGATGAAAAACAACAAGGCACGCAATAAATATTACCTGCTTCCATTTTTATTAGGCATGCTTGGAATTGGTTTCCAGGTAATGAAATGGAAAAAAGGCGGATTTGAAAGTTTCTCACTGGTGGGCATGCTGTTCTTCATGACCGGAATTGCCATTGTAATTTATTTGAACCAGTACCCCTTCCAACCCCGTGAACGGGATTATGCCTATGCAGGATCGTTTTATGCCTTCAGCATTTGGATTGGTCTTGGCGTATTGTTCATATGGGATCAGCTTAAAAAATACGTTCCCTCTACCCCAATGGCAGCAACGGCAACCGTACTTTCGTTAGTGCTGGTGCCTGGAATTATGGCCAAAGAAAACTGGGATGACCATGACCGTTCTGACCGGTACATGTGCCGTGATTTTGCCAGCAATTACCTGAATTCGTGCGATGAAGATGGGGTGATATTCACCAATGGCGATAACGATACCTTCCCGCTTTGGTATGCACAGGAGGTTGAAGGCATTCGATCTGATGTTCGCGTGTGTAACCTCAGCTATCTGCAAACCGATTGGTACATCAATCAAATGCGGCGCAAGGCATACGAGTCCGACCCCTTACCCTTCTCTCTAACCGCAGATAAAACCCTGCAGGGAAGACGTGATTTGGTAATGCTGATTGACATGATGCCCAACAATGCAGCCATCGATTTAAAAGCCGGCTTAAACTACCTGGCCAGCGATAAAATAGAAACGAAGAATCCGAAAGGCATGTTCCGCGAAAGTGTGGATCACTTTCCATCGCACAAATTACGCCTGGCAATTGACAGTACGTTTGTGGTAAACAACCAAGTGATTCCCGAGGGTAAAGAGGACCGCATTGTTTCCGAGTTGGAAATCGACTTCAGCCCGAACAAAAGGTACCTGCGTAAAAACGACCTGATGGTATTGGATTTACTGGCCAATAACAACTGGGAACGTCCGGTATATTTTGCTGTAACCGTGCCCGAAGACAATTATGTAAACCTGAAAAAATACTTCCATACCGAAGGGTTAACGTATAAAATTGCACCTGTGGTGGCCAAATCAGATGGCTACCACACCGGGGAAGTGAATACAGCAAAAATGTACGATAACATGATGAACAAGTTTGTGTGGGGGAATGTGGATAAACCCGGCGTTTACATGGAAGAAAACACCATGCGCATGTGTTTTAACTACCGCAGAAACTTTGTTCGTTTGGCAGAGGCTTTGCTCGACGAAGGAAAAAATGACATGGCAGTTAATGCATTGCAAAAAAGTCTTGAGGTAATCCCTGAAGAAAATGTAGCGTTTAACTATTTCGATCACATCATGGTTGAAACCTGTTACCGTGCCGGTATGGTGGATGAGGCCAACCACATATTAAAAGCAATTGCAAAAGACGAAGAACAAAAATTGACGTACTTCTTCTCCATGAATATGCAACAAATGAACAGTTTGCGTACGGATATTCAAACCTCGTTTCAAATTTTAGCACGTTTCAGAGAATTGGCGCGTCTCAATGGGCAAAAGGAAATTAGTGATGACCTGAGTGCATCGTTTGATAACCTGAGCCAGGCCTATATTAAAAATGCAGGAATGAGATAAGCCCATGTATGTTTTAAGGATACCATTTTTTGTTCGCCTGCTTTTTCCGCAGGCCATAACGCGGATAAAAACCGCCGAAAAAAAGGTATACCTTACCTTTGATGATGGCCCCATACCTGAAGTTACCCCCTGGGTAATGGATGTTTTAAAGGAAGAGGATATCAGGGCAACGTTTTTTTGTGTGGGAGAAAACGTGTTTAAATACCCCGAAATTTTCAACCGCCTGGTGCGCGAAGGCCATAAAATTGGCAACCACACCTTTAATCATTTACCGGCATTTAAAACCGACAATCAGGATTTTGTGGAAAACGTTTCAAGCGCAGAAGAATACATAAAGTCCGATTTGTTTCGCCCTCCTCATGGGCAGTTTAACCTGCGCTTGTTTCGCAGTTTGAAAAAGCGCTACAAAATTGTATTTTGGGATTTGCTTTCGTGCGATTTCGATGCGCAAAAGTCAGGAGAACAATGTTTGGAAGGCATAAAAAAATACGTGCGACCGGGTTCCATTATCGTATTTCACGATTCGCTGAAAGCCGAAAAAAACCTGCGATACGCCCTGCCTAAAAGCATTGCTTATTTAAAAAAAGAAGGCTACACATTTGATGTGGTATCTTAAATGTAAACATACGATTTATGAACATATTATTGCTCGGCTCAGGAGGCAGAGAACATGCCCTGGCCTGGAAAATCAGCCAAAGTAAAAAAGTAGACCAACTCTTTATTGCACCCGGAAACGCAGGAACGGCAGCAGTAGGCACCAACCTGGATGTTTCTGCTACCAATTTTCCTGCGGTGAAAGACCTGGTTTTGCAGCACAACATTAACATGGTAGTTGTAGGACCTGAAGTTCCGCTGGTAGAAGGCATAAAGGATTTCTTTTTGCAGGACAACCAACTAAAAAACATACCGGTAATTGGCCCGGCAAAAGAAGGTGCACAACTCGAAGGCAGTAAGGATTACGCCAAAGAGTTTATGAAACGTCACAACATCCCAACCGCACAATACATTTCGGTGAACAAAAACAACCTGGATCAGGGCATGTGGTTTTTAAAAGCCATGGCTCCACCTTACGTACTTAAGGCAGATGGGTTGGCCGCCGGGAAAGGGGTATTGATACTTGATAGCCTTGCCGAGGCAGAAGAAGAACTGAATGCCATGCTGAACGGTAAATTCGGGGATTCAAGTGCCACCGTGGTGATTGAAGAATTTTTAGCCGGAATTGAGTTGTCGGTGTTTGTTTTGACCGATGGAAAATCCTACAAAATACTCCCCGAGGCCAAAGATTACAAACGCATTGGCGAAGGAGACACCGGCCTGAATACCGGTGGAATGGGGGCAGTTTCGCCGGTTCCGTTTGCCGACAAGGCTTTTATGGACAAGATTGAAACGCGTATAATACAGCCCACCATTAAAGGCATTCAGGAAGAAAAACTGGACTACACCGGCTTTATCTTTTTAGGGTTGATTAACTGCAACGGCGAACCCAAAGTTATTGAGTACAATGTTCGCATGGGCGATCCGGAAACGGAGGCCGTAATGTTGCGGGTAAAATCCGATTTTGTGGACCTTTTGGAAGGAATGGCAGAAGGCAACCTGGAAGAAAAAAAGCTGGACATTGACGAACGCGCTGCCGTAACGGTAATGCTGGTTTCTGGCGGATACCCGGGTGCATACGAAAATGGCAAAACCATGAGTGGATTTGATCAGGTGAAAGACAGCATCTTGTTTCATGCCGGAACAAAAGCAGCAGAAGCGGGCGTAGTAACCAACGGCGGGCGTGTTATTGCTGTAAGTTCGTACGGAAATAACATGCACGATGCTCTGAAAAAATCGTATGAAAATGCAGAAAAAATCTCCTTTGAAGGAGCGTATTACCGCAAAGACATTGGGTTCGATTTATAACGATCGAAATCCGTTAAAAACTTCTGGAAAATATGAAAACATGGAAGGC
>JAUIMD010000304.1 GCA_030433225.1 Bacteroidia bacterium | reverse complement strand
CTTCGATACGTTTGCCAGGAAGATGGCATTCCATTTTCATGGGCGTTTACCAACTATTATTGGATGAACGTTTCCAGCCTGGATAATGGAGGATTTCATACGCTTGACTTTCAGTTTAATTACCAAAATGGACTTCGCTCGCAGCCTGCACCGGCGCTTCGACGATTCATTGCTGTGGGTGCAAAAAACTAATTTTTGAAAACATGAAAATTTCAACAGACAGAATCAGCGCATTTGAACTCAATAATTGGCACGAAACCGGTCCTTTTCCCGTTGACATGGTATACAAAGCTCGTCAGGACAATACAGATTCGCTGAACGCTCATGTCCAAAGCGTGCAGGAAATACAGAAATTACTGGCTGAATGCCTGAACGAAGGAAAGCGTTTTAGAGCGATGGGTTCCCGGTGGTCGTTGAATGATATTGCCTTCAACAACAGTCGTGTACACTGGAATACGGAAATGAATATTATCCTTCCTGTTTCGTCTGCTTCCTTGCATAACGCATCCACCATAAACGCAGAAAATTTAATTTTTACCCAATGCGGCGCCACAATAAATGAACTTACCAGTTACCTGGAACAACGTCACAAATCGCTATTGGTAAGCGGCGGAAGTAATGGGCAAACCATTGCAGGGGCCATATCCACAGGAGTACACGGAGGAGCGTTCGATCATCAATGTATTTCGGATTATGTAAAGGGGCTGCATTTGGTTACCGGGCCACAAAAAGAAGACAGCATCTACCTGGAAAGACAGTCTGAACCTATTCTGAATGAGGATTTTGCCAATAGTTTGAATTGTAGAGTTATTCGCGACGATGATCTTTTTAACGCAGCTCTCGTAAGTTTAGGTTCGTTTGGATTTATTGCCGCCATCATTTTACAGGTGGAGGATATTTATTCATTAAAACGGTACATAAAAAACATTGAGTATAACGATGCTATGCAACTTATGTCAACGCTGGATTTTGAACATTCAGAATTTAGCATCGATTCTGAGAAAAATGCAGGCGGAAAGCCCAAACGGCCGTATCATTTTAAAACGTATGTAAATCAATACACGAAACAATGCGTTGCAGAGGTTATTTATAAGATCCCTTTTCAGAAAAGTACGCGTCCGGAATATGTAATTAAGAAGGAAATGCACCCGGATTTGTTCCGTTATATGAATTGGCTGGTGGAAAAGACACGAGGGAATGTGGTAAAATTACTAACCCGCATAATGCAGGGCAATGTGTTTCCAAATCCCAAAAAAGAAACCAAGCCGGTAATTGGTACTTTAGGTGATACTTTTCATTCTGTGGATTATATTCAGCCCGGATTTTCCTGGGCATTTGGAGTAGATTCCACCCAATTAAAAAACGCCATGGAGGTTTGGTTGTCGGTTTTTAAGACCCATAAAGTACCGGGACTTTCTGCAATAAAACTGGTGCGGCAATCCCATAGTACCCTGGGTTTTACACGATTTCCGATTACCGCAGTAATTCATATGGATGGCGTACAATGGACCGCCAACGGAGATTTATGGCCGCAGGAGCAAGTGCAAAAAGAATTGATAAAAGCCTTTATGCAGAACGGCATACATTTTACCCTACATTGGGGAAAAAACGCAGCCTGGGATTATCCGGGTCTGCTCGATTATATGTATCAGCTAAAAGATGATGAGTGGGTAAACCAACGTAGCCGTCTATTACGATATGAAACTGCCGATTTATTCTCAAACGATTTTTTACGCAGAATTGGCCTGGCTGGCTATAACCGCAGCGTTTCCAACGTTTAAGGGGTTTTATATCAAATATTGGAACAAATCAGGCTTATCATTCAGGTATTCGAAGAAAAAGCCGTTTTCTTCCATCCGCTGCATTAATCCTTCCAGGTTGTTTTTATCCGTAAGTTCAATCCCCACAAAAGCAGGACCTTTTTCGCGGTTGTTCTTTTTGGAATAGTTAAAATGCGTAATGTCGTCGTTGGGTCCGAGAATTTTTTCCACAAAATCGCGCAATGCACCGGCACGTTGCGGAAAGCGAATCATGAAATAATGCTTTAATCCTTCAAAAAGCAGGCTCCTTTCTTTAATTTCTTCGGTACGGGTAATGTCGTTATTGCTACCCGACACAATGCACACCACGTTTTTCCCTTTTATTTTATCGGCGTAATAATCCAGTGCCGAAATGGACAATGCCCCGGCCGGTTCCACCACAATGGCATCGAGGTTATACAACTCCAAAATGGTGGTACAGATTTTTCCTTCCGGCACCAGAATCATATCATCAATTACATCTTTAGCCACTGCAAACGGCAAATCGCCAATGCGTTGCACAGCGGCTCCATCCACAAATTTGTCAATGTTTTCCAAGCGCACTACTTCTCCTGCTTTTATGGATTCCGACATAGAAGGCGCACCAGCCGGTTCCACCCCAATAATTTTGGTATGCGGACTTACCTGCTTAAAGTAGCTACCTACCCCGGCAATAAGTCCGCCCCCGCCAACGGGCACAAATAAATAATCAATTTGTTTGTTGGAATCCTGTATAATTTCAAGCGCAACGGTTGCCTGGCCCTCAATGATCAATGGGTCATCGAAAGGATGAATGAACGATTTTCCGTTTTCCTCGCAATCTTTTAACGCCTCGGCAGAAGCCTGATCGTAGGTATCGCCAAACAGCACGACTTCGACACAATCACGCCCAAACATTTTTACCTGCTTTATTTTTTGCTTAGGCGTGGTGGTGGGCATGTAGATTTTTGCGTGAATTCCCAGCTTAAAGCTCGAATATGCCACCCCCTGTGCATGGTTTCCAGCACTGGCGCACACAATGCCATTTTTGAGTTGCTCAGGCGTTAGGCTTTTAATTTTGTTAAACGCCCCCCTGATTTTATACGAGCGTACCAACTGTAAATCTTCCCGTTTTAAATATACACGGGCTCCGTACCTCTCCGATAGGTTCAGGTTTTCGGAAAGGGGCGTACCATTAGACACTTCATTGATGGTAAGTTTAGCACGGTTTATCGCCTGTAACGTTGGGTAATAGGCCTTGGGCATACAGCTGTTTTTTTAGTTGATGGAATATGTTGCCGCAAAAGTAAAGGTTTCGGCAATTAAAGAAAGTGATTATCCCCCATAAAATGCCAGCCCTGCATAAACAAATACAATGAGCGCCAGTACGGCAATACTAACGGAAAGGTTTATTCTACACCCTATTTTTATATCGCTGGTGGAAAGGGTTCTTGCAACTTTACCAATGTAAGGTTTGTTTACCAGTACTCCATGGTAATAATTCGGGCCACCAAAACGACAATTTAAAATACCTGCCAGTGCCGCCTCAGGGTAGCCCGCATTGGGGCTGGCATGTTTGTTCCCATAACGAAGAATGAACGAAAATGCACGCTTTTCCAATGAAAGGAGTGCCATAAGGAATGCCGTTAAACGCGCCGGCAAAAAGTTGGCCACATCATCCAAGCGGGCAGAGAACCAGCCAAATTCTTTATACTTTTCGCTTTTATAGCCCACCATTGAATCCAGGGTGTTGAGCATTTTAAAGGCCATCATGGCAGGAACGCCACCTAAGGCATAAAAAAACAAAGGGGCCACTACCCCATCGCTCAGGTTTTCGGCCAGGGTTTCCAGTGCAGCTGTGCGCACCTGGTTGACACTAAGCTGCGACGTATCCCGTCCCACTATCATTTGCACTTGTTTTCTTCCTGCCTCAACTCCACCTGTCTGAAGAGCTTTTTCCACCTTAATTACCTCTTTTATCAAGGAGCGGTTTGCCAGACCATAAAACACAAAAACAGCATGAACTGGGATGTATAATAAAGGGTAAGGCAGCAGCAGTTGTTGTATGGCAAAAAAGAGTAACCACACCTGGCCAATTAAAAATCACTTCAGTCACGATGATGTTACTCATCAGAATGCT
>JAUIMD010000303.1 GCA_030433225.1 Bacteroidia bacterium | reverse complement strand
GGTGACTTCCCGGCAGGGAAAATGAACATTCAGAACTTGAACTGACTTATATGTTGTGGATGTACGGTTTCTAACTTTTTTGCCATTTTAGTAAAGCGTTAAATCAGGCGTGTGTATGTGGAAATTACTCTTAACGTTCGTTGCAGTTTGTAGCATCCTTCCCACAGGGTATGCCAGGGAAGATGTGCTTTTTTACCATTTTCAACGCAAAGAAGGCCTTTCGAACAACTCCGTGCGCCAAATTCACATGGACAGTAAAGGGTTTTTGTGGTTTGGCACTCTAAACGGCCTCGACCGGTACGATGGGGTACACACTACCACCTACCAATACCACCGTGGCGAAAAAGGCGCGTTGAGCAGCAACCGCATTTCTCGTTTTGTAGAAGATCAACTGGGTACCCTATGGATTTTAACCAGCCATGGTAAAGTGCAGATGTACAACGACCTGGACGATTCATTTGTAAGCCTGGATGAGTTTATGAGTGAGGAGCAGAAAAACATCAGCATACATAACATATACCCCTACAAAGAGCTGGAATTTTTTGCCCTGACACGGAATCAGGGGTTTCTGCAGATTTTTATGAATCCGGACAAAACCATTCGTAAAATCCAGCATTTTTCCACCTTAAACGGCCTGCCTGACAACCAAATCAGTTTTTTATTTTACGACGCTGCTGGTACCACCTGGATTGGTACCCAGAAGGGGTTGGTAACCTTAAAAAATCAGCAGATTCAACGGGTGAACGTGAAACTCCCTGACGGGGGTGCTGCAGGAAATGAAATGGCAGTAAGGTCCTTTTGTGTGGCCGATACTACCCTGTATTTTGGTACCCGCGATTACGGTGTGTTTACCTACCATAAAGCCACCAATACCCTTTTGCCCTTTGCCCCCTTGCAGGCGGTAATTGGTACCAATATACCTACCTTGTTTACGGCCGGCCAAAACAATTTGTACGTAGCTACCTACAATAAAGGATTGTACCGTTATAACCGTAAAACAGGTGAGGTACAGCACATTTCATTAAAAAAAGCAAAGGTTGACGTCCCCGAAATTTATGAGGTGTATGTGGATCGCTACGGGCTTATTTGGATGGAAACATCAGAAAGAGGCCTTTATCAGTACAACCCGGAAAGCGGTCAGGTAACCTATTTTTCGTTAAACGCCGAAAAAAGGCAGGCCATAGGCGATGCGGAAAAAATTATTCAGTACGAAGACAGTTACGATAACCTTTGGATTGGGATATATGGAGGAGGAATTTGCAAATTCAACCGCAGTACCAACGAGTTCGACCAATACATGTACGATGCGCAAAATCCTCATAGCTTAAGCTCCGATTATGTTTTGGCCATTAAAGAAGACAACTCCAAAAACCTGTGGATTGGTACATACCGTGGCGGGTTGAAAAAAATAAAACTGCAACCACATTTTTTAAAGGTAGGGCAGCCCGTACCCAATGCCGAACTTAAAATAGAAAACGAAGTACGCAGCCTGATGGTAGATAGCCGAAATCACCTATGGATGGGAACCAAAAGCGGGAAGGTGTTTGTGTACGACGCCGACTTTACACCTCTGCTTACCCTGCCCGACGATTTGAGCAAATCCAACCGTTTTACCGAAGCGGGTGTGTACTGTTTAATGGAAGATTCCAAAGGCAATATGTGGATAGGAACGAAGGGAGAAGGCATTTATGTGGTGAAAAACATTGTCTCTAAAATTGGTGACGGGTCGGTGAAAAACTGCGAAGTTGTACACTTTAAACAACGCGCCAGCCAGCCAAACGGACTAAGCGGAAATGACATTTACGATTTGCTGGAAATTAGTGCGGATGAAGTGTGGGTTGCCACGCACAACCAGGGGCTGGTACTTATTAAAAACCCGCTGGGAAAGGCCGGTTTTATACGCTATCCGGCCGGAACTAACCCGGGCGATTTGTCTAATAATCTGTTGCGCTGCTTTTTAAAAGACCGCTACAATAATGTGTGGATCGGGTCAGAAAACGGGTTAAACATTGTTGAAAGCAAATACCTTAAAGCACCGCAATTAAAATTTAAGGTAGTAAAGAGTGAAAAAGGAAACCCGCACAGCATTTCCAACAACGACATTCTCACCTTAAACGAATTGGCAAACGGCCAAATCTGGTGTGGAACATTTGGGGGCGGAATCAATTACCTGGAGCAGTACAACGGATTAACAGACAGCCTCCGTTGGAAAATTAAAACCACCGACGATGGACTGGCTTCCAACCTGGTGTATCAAATGGTGGAAGATAAGCACCGAAACCTGTGGATAAGCACCGATTATGGAATTAGCGCTTACCACTTCGATACGGATGAGTTTAAAACGTATTACACCAAAAAACAGCAGGAATCCAACGCATACTCCGAAAATGCCGGGGACAAATTCAGGGGCGAAAAAATTGTGTTTGGGCAGGTGAATGGATTTACGGCATTCACACCTGATTCCATTCAGTTGGACCCCACAGCTTACCCCATTTACATTACCGATTTGTACATTGATAATGAGCGGGTAAAACCGGGAGAAAACTCCGTGTTGACCAATGTCATCAGTCGCACTTCGCACTTAAAGCTCAAACACCATCAAAACTTTCTCACCTTCGAATATGCCGTGCTGGATTATGCAAGTCCGGACGATATCCAATATGCCTACATGTTGCAGGGCTTTGAAAAAGATTGGAATGCGGTAGGAAATGTTTCGCGGGCCAATTATAAGGGCTTGCCCCCGGGAGAGTACGTTTTTAAAGTAAAGGGAACCAACAGCGATGGCATAGAAAACGATAAAATTGCCCACATAAACATTGAAATAAGTGCGCCCTGGTGGAAAACAGGGGTAGCATTTGCCGCGTATGTATTCCTGATTCTGGCCTTTATTTTTGTAATCGGGTACTTTATTTTACGGCAGTTGCAATTGCAAAGTATGGTAAAGCTGGAGAAGGAGAACACCGACAACAAACTGCGCTTTTATACCAATATAAGCCACGAGTTAAAAACCCCGCTTACCCTGATTCAGGGGCCTGCCGAGGAGTTGATCCATTCGCGAAACCTGCCCGATTCGGCCAAGTTTAAAGCCTCCGAAATTTTGCGCAATGCCAAACGATTGCTCGAACTGATTGACCAACTGATTGATTTCAGAAAAATACAGAAAGGGCATATTCCTTTAAAGGTTACCCAATTGGATATTACGGAATTTTTCCGCGGCATTTATATCTCGTTTCTACCGCTGGCCGAAAAGCGAAAAATTAATTTCCTTTTCGAGCCCAAAGCTTCGGTAGTGGGGTACCTGGACGTAGATAAAATTGAGAAAATCGTATTTAACCTCATTTCTAATGCATTTAAGCATACCGAAAAAGACAAATCCATTACCATCTCCTTTGATACTGCCTATGGTTTTTCCTTTTCGGTAATCGACGAAGGCTCCGGCATCGACCCGGCAGATTTACCCCATATTTTTCAACGCTTTAAACTGTTTACCAAATCATCCCATGTGATGGACAGCAGCTCGGGCATTGGTTTGTCCATTACCCAGGAACTGGTAAACGTGCACAAAGGCACCATATCAGTAAACAGTTCGCTCGGGGTGGGCAGCACGTTTACAGTATCCATCCCTATTAAAAAGGAAAACTATTTGCCCGATGAGGTTGACGAAAAAGGAACATCCAATTTGCACCTGTACGACCATACAGAAGAATTTATAGAGGACATGGAGCTGGAAATGGAATGGCCGCACCACAACATCAAGCGCTACATTGTTCAATCCGCAATGTGCGGTGCTTTACGCCGGCCGGTCGTGGGCTTATCAACGCTCCCACAGTCGGTTGGTTTTCTGACACGAGGGACAGATGTTTCGTCGCTCCGTTCGTAGCGGGTTGTTCATCGACTATGAAAATATTCCGCAAACGAAAGTAA
>JAUIMD010000302.1 GCA_030433225.1 Bacteroidia bacterium | reverse complement strand
CATAGGCCAGTGAAGCAATATCGAGTCCACGTGCCACAATATCGGTAGCCACTAAAATTTGTACCGTTCCTTTTTTGAATTTTCGCATTACTTTGTCGCGGTCCTTTTGCAGCAAATCGCCATGAATTGCAGCCGCCTGTATTTTTTTTGCCAGCAACTGTTGTTCCAGCACTTTTGCGGCTTCTTTGGTTTTACAAAAAACCATGCCTTTTTCGCCCCTTTGTGTTTGCAAAAACTGTAGCAGGGCAAACAGTTTTTCCGGCTCTTCGCAGATAAGAAACTGGTGGCTCACATTTTTATTGACGCCGCTCTTGCCACTCACTTCTATTTTAACGGCATCGGGTGCCATGTGCTTGTTAATAATTTGGCGGATACCTTCAGGAAGTGTAGCGCTGAAGAGCCACTTACATTCGGTTTGCGTGAGAAAGCCCAAAATCTGATCCAGCTCCTTTTTAAACCCCATGCTCAGCATTTCGTCGGCTTCATCCAAAACAATGGTTTTAACATGGCTTAAATCCACCGCCTTCCGTTTTACCAAATCAATCAGGCGGCCCGGTGTGGCAACCACAATGTGGGTTGGGCGTGTCAATGCGCTAACCTGCCGTTCGATGGGTGCTCCCCCATACACAGCTTCGGTGAAAATTTTATCGGTGTATTTGGTGAATTTAAACAACTGCTTGGCAATTTGTTGCCCCAGTTCGCGCGTAGGGCACAAAATAAGCCCTTGCACCTGTTTAAACGATGGCTTTATCTGGTGAAGCAAGGGCAAACCGTAGGCTGCGGTTTTACCGGTTCCGGTTTGTGCTTTCCCAATTAAATCCACTTTGTTTTGCAACAGTACAGGAATTACATCCTGCTGTATTTGAGTGGGAACGGTTATTCCCATTTCAGTTAGCCCTTTAACAAAACCTTTTTGTACCCCTAATGCTTCGAAATTTTTCACCACGCCTGTTTATTTTGGTGGACGAAGGTAGACAATCCTTCTGATATTTTGGATTAAAAAATACATCCACCCACTAATTGCCTTTTCCAATAATCAGGCTTGTGAGCGGCTTATACCTCGGAAACTGCTCCATAATTATTTTAATAAACACGGTAATAGGAATGGAAAGAATGAGGCCGATAATTCCCCACAAATACCCCCAAAACATTAACATTACCAGAATTGTAATTACGTTTACGGCAAAGGTTTTGCCCATAAAAACAGGTTCCAGCACGCCGCCAAACAAGGCCTGAATTCCGGTAAGGGTTAGTACAAAAAACAGGAGGGTGGCCGAAGGATCCAGTTCCACAAAGGCAAACAACGACAGGCAAATGACGGAAATAAACGAGCCTATCATTTGAATAAAATTTATGGCAAAGGCAAACAATCCCCAAAAAATGGGAAAACTTACATCGAACAACACACAGGCCAGGCTAAATGCGGCACCGGTGAGGGCGCTGATGATGAATTTAACCAGCACAAATTTTATTATGTCTTTTTCTATTTTCCGGAACGCTTTTACGGATGCATACTTTCCCCGAAACAGCGTACTGCTCAATAGTTTTTCCATGTTTAAGGAGCCTGATAAAAGCAGAATGGTAAAAAAAGCCGTCATAAGTGTGCCCGAAAGCAGGTTGCTGATAAAATCTAGCGAGCCGGAAATATTTCCTAACCAGTCCTTTTGCTGCATGTAATGCCCCAGCACGGTATCGCCTTCGCCCCGCACAATGCCAAAAAAGGCTTCGAGGGTAATTACCAGTTGCGTTAACTTGGTTTCGGCTCGGTTAAAAAAGTCAGAATCGGCCGATAAGATTTCCTTGCTGGTAAGCTGAATCAACTCCCCCGTAATTTTAAAAATGCCAACTACAATAACCAATACAATACCAATGCTAATGGCCCGGGGCACATTTTTACGCTTTAACCACCGCATTAGGGGCAAAAAAAGCAGGGCAATAAACATGGCCAGTACCAGGGGAATAAAAATAAACGACAGCGTTTTTAACAGGTAAAACACCAGCGGAATTACTAAAAACAGCAACAACATATTGGTGGTTCGGGTAGTGTTCATCATACTAAAGGTGCTTGGTTCAGGTAAGGTGGATTAACTCCATATTTCGTTTGCCCGGGTTAAAATTTCAGGGGCATTATCCGTTACTAAAATGGTATGTTCATGCTGGCAAACAAAGCCACCATTATTTCCTACCAACGTCCAGCCATCGTTTTGTTCAACGGCAATGGTAGAATGGCTGGCGATAAACGTTTCTATTGCTACTGTTGTGTTTTTTTTAAAGCGTTGTTTGTTGCTTCTTACCCGGTAGTTTAAGATATTTTCAGGCGCCTCGTGCAAGCTGCGCCCTACCCCATGGCCTGCAAGGTTTTCAATCACTTTGTATCCCAGTCGCCTGGCCTCGGTCTCCATCACATGACCAACGTCGGCAATTTTTACGCCGCCTTTAATGTGTAGTAAGGCTTTTTGCAGCACCTGTTTGGAGGCATCCACCAATGACTGGTGTCCGAAACGATCCTTTCCCAGCACAAAAGATCCTCCATTATCCGACCAAAAGCCGTTCAATTCGGCAGAAACGTCGATGTTGACTAAGTCTCCTTCCTTTAAAATTTTATGGTTGGATGGAATGCCATGTGCCACCTCATGATTTACACTAATGCACGTAAATCCGGGAAATCCATAGGTAGTGAAGGGCGCGGATTTCGCCCCAAATTGTTTCAAGAGACTTCCACCAAACACATCCAGTTCAAGGGTTGACATGCCTGGTCTGGCGTGTTTCCGCATAGCCTTTAATGTAAAAGCTACTGCCTCACTCACCTTTTGCATTCCCAATAATTCGGCCTCGTTGTTAATGGACATACCTGCTTTTTTAAGTTGAAATAAGTACCTATACTAACACCCGGTTTGCCCAATGGTTTGGAGCAAAACCCGCTCACCATACATTTTTTGATTATTTATGATTCAGCAGAAATAAAAAAAGGATGCCAAAACACACCCTTACTTTTAATTGGTTAGCAGCCAGCATTTATAAAGGAATGCGGACGAATTTCTTATAGGTTTTGTAGCCTTTGGGATACACCGTTTTTACAGCGCTTATTACATTTCCAGCATTATCGTTTATATAGTTTATTTCAACTTTTCCTTCCGGATTGGTCTCCGGATTTATCCTTTCCTCAAAAACTAAAAAGCCATTTTCATCATACACATAATTGGCTTTCCATTTGTTTTTACCCTTGCTGGCAATGCGTTTTTCACGCATCATTCCATCCTCATAATTGTAAGTGTACGTGCCAAATGAGGTGGTATCCATACCCTTATTTACCATGGTCATAGTGGTAACATCCTCAAACTCATTGTAGGTGAAATACAGGGTAGATTGTAAAACAGAATCACGTATCTCCACCACTGCTGAAGTTTTCTTTCCATCCGCATTATATTCGATATCTGCCAATGCAGTGTGCGATATCGAGTCGTCAGCACTTTTGAAATGGGTATAAACGGACTTTACCTCATCGTTATGCGTATTCAGGTATTTGTAATTACAAAGTACGCGTTCTCCCTGCTCACTTTCCTGGATGAGGTAAAAATAGTTTTCCGCATCGTAGTAGTAGGCTTTGGTTTTGAATGGCTTGCTTTTGTCCAACTCTACTTCTTTGTAAACAATCAGATTCGATTGATTTCTTTTGACTTTTTTAATGGAAAGCGTGTCCAAAACACTGCCGGCACTGTCTACAGAAAGTTCGAACACCTTTTCGGTAAAAGGAAGCTGGTCAATGTTGGCTTTTAAGGTTTCGGGATCGGACAGTTTTTCATGGTTACAGGAGGCCAGTAAAAGTACAGCCACCGTTAAAGAAAGAATTTTCATGGTATGCATTTTAAAGTTCATTTGCAGATTCGTATTCCAAATCTATTCAAAAATTTAAAACCCTGTATAATAGCATCCTATATTT
>JAUIMD010000301.1 GCA_030433225.1 Bacteroidia bacterium | reverse complement strand
TCGGTTGGAAACCAGCAAAAAAGGCCTGTCGCTGAAGCCTTTTAAGTTCACATCCGTACCTGTGGTTAAACCCGAAACTCCTTCAACCCTACCTAAAATCATTATCCGAACAGATAAGAAAAACATACCGGATGAGCCTAAAATTGAAGGCATTATGGTCATCTCCAATACGGATAGTGCCGAGGAAACCTTTTCCATTAAAATAGAAAAGAGAGGTACATCCAGCCAGCGCCAAAGTTTTAAAAACAGCTACTCGGTAAATACCTACACCCTGAGTGGAAAGAAAAAGGTAGCCAGCCTTTTGGGCTTGGCAGAGGACAGAAAATGGGTATTGTACGCACCATACTATGACAAATCGTTAATCAGAAATGCGCTGACCTACACCCTGGGAAACTACACTGAGAATTATTGTCCGAGTGTAAGAAAATGCGAAGTATTTGTGAATGACGAATACAAAGGTGTGTATTACCTGACCGAAAAAATAACCGATAAAAAGGAGGGGTTAAACATTAAAAAAGATGGTTTTCTCGCACAAATTGATCGGCCCGAAAAAGACGAATTTGGTTTTTACATGCCAAACAGCGCATTTAAAAACCATCCCTATATATCGTTCGTTTCTCCTGATCAGGACAAATTAAGCCCTGGCAGAAAACAGGACATTCAAATGTATTTCAATGATATAGATGCACTTTTTAATGACAGTTCCCATTTGGATGCTGTATGGGATTTGGTGGATATTCACTCTTTTGTGGATCTATTTATTTTTAACGAACTCGCTCAAAACATTGATGCATACCGATTAAGCACCTTTTTATACCGTTTGAACAATAAAATGGAAACGAAACTGAAATTCGGGCCACTATGGGACTTTAACCATGGGTACGGAAACTGTTTGCCTACCCCGGCCTTTGAGGGGTGGGCGTTTGCATTGAACAATGCCACCGATCAACATACCATGTTAAACTGGTGGGAAAATGCCTTTGCGCACAGCCCGCTTTTTCGGGAAATACTGCATCGGAAATGGCAATTATACCGTTCATCGTTTCTCAGCGATGCACAGCTCATTACCACCATTGAAGGCCTTGCCAATGAAGGGGCTGATGCCACCCAGCGAAATTTTACAAAACTGCAGATTCTTGATTCTCCTTTGTGGTGGAATAAGTACGCCGGAGGCAGTTACGAAAATGAAATATTCTACCTAAAATGCTGGGTACTAAAACGTACCCGCTGGATGGATTCGCAAATTAATGCGTTGTAGTACTATCCACCCGTATACAAAAAAAGACCCGCCACACGCGAGTCTTTTTTTTGTATATGTGAATAGCAGGGTTACCTAACCATCAATAAATTCTTTTACCCCTTTTCGAATCACCTCAATGTTTTCTTTAATGTTCAAAAAGTTAATGTGGGTTCCTGTTACCATAATCTTTTTTACGTTATCGCACAATTGATCCCACCCCAGGTACTCATAGGCAGAGGGGTTGGTATCCACTTTAAACAGTAAAATATCGCCCTTGTATTTTTTGGTTTCGTGGTTGTAGGCATCCATAATCTGGAAGTATACTTTCCATATATACTTTGTGCGTTTTTTTAACGGAATGGGCTTGTTAAACAACAGGCAGGTTTTAAAAGTAACGTTATCCATAAAAATGGACCACCTTACTTTGGCAGAATTCAACAGGTTCTTTTTCATAATCCGTTTAATTCCACCGCTGGGTTTATTGCATGGTTTTTCCTTGATGGAGGGGTTTTTGCAATCAAACAAAATCAGCTTGGGTACTTCGTGTCCCATTTCCTGTAAAATAATGGAAACCTCGTAGGCCAGCAATCCCCCCAATGAGAAACCTCCCAAAATATACGGACCGGTTGATTTTACCTCCAGCAGTTGCTCCACATAGGCATAAGCCATTTTACGCAAATCGGTAAAAGGGATTTTCAACCCATCAGACCCGAGGTGTAGAAAGCCGTAAAATGGTCGGTCGTCTCCCAGGCTGTCCTTTAAAAAATAATGGGCATTGTCTCCATGAATTAAAAAAAATGGAATTTTTGACCCCCTATGGTTCAGCAACATAATGTTTTTCCTGTTCCATATAGGGTGGAAATGATTGAGCAGCTTTACCTTGTACTTGCGCAAGGCAACCACCAAATCATCGTTATAGTTTTCTTCCGGAATTTCGAAGATTAATTTGCCATTGTTATGGCCAATTTCAATCTGTTTATCTTCAATTTCCTGAAGCAGGCTTTTAAAATTATATTTCACCTTTAATTAACTTTTTATTCGTTGAACTTCTTATTTTCTGAAAGAGTCCTTTTTTCTCTTTACTTTTTGCTTCTATTTCCGGTTGATCAATTTTTATCAGGTTTTCCAAATGTAAAATTGTAGGATTTTCAAAGAAATCTTTAAGCACTATTTTCACCCCAAACTCTTTTTGGATGCTATCAACCAGCGAAACTGCCAACAACGAATGGCCTCCTACAACAAAAAAGCTATCTTCAATGTCGATTTCCGTTGTTCCCAGCGACTTATTCCAAATAGCAATCAGGCGCTGTTGAGTCATCGTTAACTCTTTGGATTTTGTTTGGGTTACAGTCTGGTTTATTTCCGGTTCCTGCGGTTTAATGACCACATCCTCCATGTTAAACGGAGTATCTATGATATTCCCCAGTTTTTGATGATCTATATCGATCCAATACCGCGCCTTATCAAAGGCATAGTGCGGCAATTTAACAAGTTTTGGCTGACTATTCTTATAAAATTCCTTAAAATCAGGCACTATCCCCGAAAGCCAGATTTCACCCAACGAATCAAGGAAAGTTTCGTAGTTATTGCCACCGGGCAAACGTCCCATGGAGTGGACAATTCTGGTTTTGGCATTTACTTTTCCGTTTTGACGGGTTAAGCTACTTAAGTGGGTATTGGGACCTACTTCGATAAACACCCCTTCTTTTTTATCCAGAACGGTGTCAATTCCTGCATTAAAATAAACGGTTTTCCGCAACTGATTTGCCCAGTACCTTCCTGTAGTTACATCCGCACCAATCGCATATTCTCCCGTTGGGCACGATATAAACGGAGTGTGTGGCTGCTCAAGCGTGAAGGTATTCACATAGCCCTCAAATTCATCCAATATAATATCAAATTGTGAGGAATGAAAGGCATGTGAAGTGTTGAGCAGTATGTATTCAATGCGATTTTTTTCCAGCAATTTGCTCACCTTTTTCAGGTTGCTATCTTTAAAACAGATGGTACAACTTAAGGGGGCATTGATTGCGGCTATTTCAAAATCGTTTGACCTTAACGTGTACAAGGTATCTGCATCGGTACGGACAGCCATCATACTTCCATTGGGAACCGATTGCATTAACTGTCCACGTTTAATAACAATTTTAAGCGCTGTTTCAAAGTTAAATACGCCCGAAAGGCATGCAGAGGCATACTCCCCAATGCTGTGCCCCATCGATTCGTCCGGGGTAATGCCGAACGACTCGTACAACTTGGCCATTGCATAGGAAACAATGAACAAAGCCGGCTGGGTATATTCGGTATGGTGGAGTTGCGATTCTTCATCCGACAGGTCAGAGAAGATCAACGCTTTTAAATCCTTACCGGTTTGGTTGTGGTAAATTTCAAATCCTTTATCCAGGTAACTTCTAAAGAGCGCAGACTTGTCGTACAGGTCCTTACCCATATTAACGAACTGTGCCCCCTGACCCGGAAACAAAAAGATTTTCTTTTTGGATTGATTCGTATGCGAACCTGATTTAAAATGCTTTACTTCCAGCGATTTACCATCTGTAAGGGTTACAAAGGCTTTCTTTTGAAAGTGCGACCTGCGAAGTTGCAGAGTATAAGCGACATCCTCAGGTTTAATGTGTTCATTTTCCGTAATGTAGTTCACTACATTTTCAATGTTCTGCTGCAAAGCTCTGTCCGATTTAC
>JAUIMD010000300.1 GCA_030433225.1 Bacteroidia bacterium | reverse complement strand
GGAAACGGAGGTTTCTTAAGGGCAAAACAAACATTAAAATGGATAAAAATTCACTTATAGGTTTTTTACTGATTGGAGGTATTTTAGCAGGGTTCTGGTTTTTGAACAAGCCCACTGAAGAAGAACTGGCACGGGATAAACACCGGGCCGATTCAATAGCAGCCGTTCGGCAACAGGAAGCGCTGGAGCAAAAGGCCCTGCAATATGAGAATGCAATGCAGGCCCCTGCGGCAGAAAGTGAACTGGATACAGCCACCGGCATACCTGTTGCCATGCAAAACAGGTACGGCGAATTTGCCTCTTTTACCCAGGGAGAGGAGACATTTTATACGCTTGAAAACAAAAAAGTAAAGTTGACCCTCACCAATAAAGGGGCGCGTATTTACTCCGTTTTGTTAAAAGCCTACGAAGACAAAAACTACGAGCCACTGGTTTTGTTTGAAGGGGATCAATCGAAATTTGGCATTAACTTTTTTACCTATACAAACCGTGAAATTGGTACCGGCGACATGTATTTTGATGCCGTAAAAAGTACCGACAACCAACTTGTATTTCAGTTAAAAGCCGAAGATGGCAACCAGTTCAGCATTACGTACAGCTTATCGCCCGATTCGTACCTTGCAGATGTAACCATTGATGGAAAAGGCATACAAAACCTGATGTCAAGAAACGACAACAGCATTTATTTATCGTGGAGCCTGGATATGCCACAACTTGAAAAAGGGCTTGATTTTGAACGACGCTATTCAGGATTGTATTACAAGCACTACGAAGATAAGGTTGAGAATATTAAAGGTGGAAAGTCGGACGTAAAAGAATTTCCAACCCGGTTAAAATGGGTGGATTTTAAAGACCAGTTTTTCTCTTCGGCTTTAATTGCCGGCACCTACTTTAGTGAAGCCAAGGTGGAGCAAATCGAAAATGAAACGCCCGGTTACATTGCCACTATGAAGGCCGATTTAACCATTCCGGTATCCAACGAAGACATAAAAATGCAGTTTTATTTTGGCCCAAACCACTATAAAACCTTGCGCAAAACCGGGTACGACCTGCACAAGGTTATTGATATGGGCTGGCCTCCGGTAAAATATGTAAACCAATGGCTGGTAATTCCGGTATTTAATATCCTGAGCCGAAGCATTGATAATTTTGGGGTTATAATTCTGATTCTGACCATTTTTATAAAACTGCTAATTTTTCCGTTTACCTACCGTTCATACATTTCTACGGCCAAAATGCGCGTGTTAAAGCCGCAAATCGATGAGGCCACCAAAAAGTACGGTGCCGACAAACAAATGGAAAAGCAACAGGCTACCATGGCCATTTACCGCAAAGCAGGTGTAAACCCTATGGGTGGATGTTTGCCCATGCTGTTCCAGTTTCCCATACTGGTCGCCATGTTTTATTTCTTTCCTTCCTCAATTGAGCTGCGTCATGAGAGCTTTTTATGGGCAAAAGATTTGGCCTCGTACGATGCCATTATAACCTGGGAAGGAAGCCTGCCGCTTATTGGTAACCTGCTGGGGAATCACATTAGTTTGTTTACGTTGCTCATGTCCATTACCAACATTTTTTATACCATGGTAAACCAGGAAATGACGGCTACAACGCAGCAAATGAAAGGGATGAAAACCATGATGTATTTAATGCCGGTGATGTTCTTTTTTATGTTTAACAAATATGCTGCCGGGTTAAGTTATTACTATTTCATTTCTACCTTAATTACCATTGGTCAAACCTTTTTGATGCGGCGTTTTGTAAATGAAGACGCCCTACTGGCAAAATTGGAAGCGAACAAGAAAAAGCCAACCAAAAAATCGCGTTTTGCCGAAAAACTGGAACAGATGCAAAAACAACAGCAACTGAACCAAAAGAAGCTGAAACGTTAAGATACAACAGATGTAAAATAACCCGATGTATAGACCATGCATCGGGTTTTTTGTATCCATTTCACAGAAAGACGTACGTTCATCAGTTTGTGCAAAAATTTTATACCTACATTTAGGAGTAGGAATTGGCACAAAGCATACTGATATGAACAATAAAATTTTAGCAACCTTTCGTATCCACTACCACACGCAGTGGGGCGAACGCCTGGTGATGGGGATGCATGGTAAAAAACGGACAAAGACCGTAGCTACAACCTACCAATCCATGCATTGGGAAGGCGATGGTTTTTGGCGCTTACACCTGGAGCTGGAACCGGGCTCAACGTTTGAGTACCATTATGCGGTAGAAAAAAACGGGAAAATTACCATCCGTGAATTTGGGGAAAGGAGTTGGGATGGGCGTGCCACCGGTAAAACGGTTCTGGTCAAAGATGCCTGGTTGCCGTTTAATAACCCGCACCACCCTTTTTTTTCGTCCGCTTTTACGAAGGCTGTTTTTAAGCGTAACGAGCATGCAGGTACTGCTTCAAAGGAGGCATGCCGGGTTCATTTAAGCATTCGGGCTCCCCGTGTGCCGCAGCACCTCCGTCTGTGTGTTTCCGGTAGCTCAAAGGAGTTAGGCAGCTGGAATCCCCAAGAGCCACTGCTGCTCGATGGTACAGATTTCCCGGTTTGGAAAGCTGCAATTCCAACCAATGAAACAGACATTGTATACAAATACGGATTGTACGATGTGCATAAACAACTTATTGTACGGTGGGAAGAAGGCGAAAACCGACATGTGCACGTCTCGCCCTTGTACGACACCTGCATGCAAAACGATGAGGTATTGCGAATTTTTGACGAATGGCGCGGCGCAGGGGTGGCTATTCCTGTTTTTTCGTTACGCACTGCTGCAGGCCTGGGGTGTGGCGAGTTTAACGATTTGTACCCACTTACCGACTGGTGTGCCGGGGTAGGTTTAAAAATGATACAGATACTGCCCATAAACGACACCATTTCTACCTATACCTGGCGCGATTCCTATCCCTACAATGCCATTTCGGTGAATGCGCTGCATCCGATTTACCTCCATGTGAACGATCTTTTTGCCACGTCGCCGGAAGTACCACTGGCAGAAATTAATGCCCTTACCGAACAGTTAAACGCCATCGATCATGTGGATTACGAACGGGTGCTAACGGCAAAACTACATTTTTCGCGCATGGCTTTTGATCAACAAAAGGAGGCATTTAAAACAACTGCTGCCTATACGCAATTTGCGCATAAAAATGATGCATGGTTATTGCCCTACGCTTTTTACAGCGCATTGCGCGACCGGTACGAAACACCTGATTTTAAGAAATGGGGAAACCGTTATGCGCGTTTCAGCAAAAAGAAATTGCTGACCGAATACACCGAAAACCAGTCGTTTGCCAATGAAGTAGACTATTACTGTTACCTGCAGTTTCATTTGGACAGGCAGCTGAGCAACGCGGTGGCTTATGCCCGTAACTTGGGCATAATTGTTAAGGGAGATATTCCCATTGGTATTAACCGTAATGGTGTGGAAGCGTGGCAGGAACCGCACCTGTTTCATTTTAGCCAGCAGGCCGGGGCGCCACCGGATGCCTTTGCGGTTAACGGGCAAAACTGGGGCTTTCCAACGTATAACTGGGAGGCCATGGAGGCCGAAGAGTATCATTGGTGGAAGGTTCGTTTTCAGAAAATGGCGGACTACTTTGATGCCTATCGCATTGATCATATTCTGGGTTTTTTCAGGATTTGGGAAATCCCTTTGGACTACAAGGAAGGACTTGCAGGTCATTTTAACCCGGCCTTGCCGCTTACCGCAAACGATTTGCAGGCGGCAGGACTCCCCTTTGATTATGAGCGCTACTGTCGTCCGTTTATCACAGAAGAACGCATCCAGCAAACTTTTCAGGTGCATGCTAAAGAAGTGGTGGGTCGTTTTCTTGAGCCTTGCCATGAGCGGTATTGCTTTAAGGAAGAATTTAATACCGAAAACAAATTGCGCAAATATATGAGTGCCTTGCCCGAAAATGATCCGCTGAAGCCTTATGCGGCAGAGCTGGTCATG
>JAUIMD010000299.1 GCA_030433225.1 Bacteroidia bacterium | reverse complement strand
TCCGTTGTTGTACCAAATCTTATTCTCGTCGTTTGTTGGAAGCGCTACCCTTACCATGGCATGGCTTTACCAACTGTTTTTAAAGGAAGACCTGGGCGTTAGTTTTGCAAAAATTGGAATAATTGCTGCCATTTTAAACCTAACCATCGGTCTTATTTCTGCCTATGCGTATCGGCTGGAAAACCGCTTGCGCATGAAAAACTCATTGCTCTACCTTTCGGCATTGGTTCCGCTGGCATTTATAGCTACCGGGGTAGTTCCTTCCTACTTTGCCCTGGGGGTTATTTTTTTCTTCTATGTACTAAGGGGATATGCCACACCTGTGTTAAAAGATTACATCAACAAATTTACGAATAGCGACATACGAGCAACAATACTCTCCATTCGCAGTTTTACTATTCGATTGATATTCGCAGTAATAGGTCCGTTTGCCGGGAAAATTGCTGACCTTAAAAATTTTTCAACCAGCTACATGGTAATAGGGGCAGTTTTTGCCATTTTGCTGCTGGGCACCTATGCTTTAATGATCCATTCAAAGGATACATCTTTTTTAGAAGAGTAAGCGTTTCTGACATCAGATCGGAACGGCGATTCCTTTCCTTTAATCCAGACGAAAATGGTAAGTAATGGAGCCAACCTGCTTTTCTGCGGCTCCGGCATCCGAATTGAAACGGGCTTTTAAGGCAGCCTCTTTGGCCACTCGCCACAACTCCGGGTTTTGGGTGGTAGAACCTTTTAGTTTTGGTGTGGCTCCAATAACTTTTCCATTGCGATCTACCACAATTTCTACCACTACCGTACCTTCCTCCTGAATGTTGTAAGTCGGTTCCGGTAATGCCCCCGAAAGGCTTCTTCCTTCCAGTGAAAATGAATTGCCTGATTTACCCAGACCGGTTCCCTCAGTACTCGTGCTCTTTGGGTCGCCATTGGGTGAGCCTTGTTTTCCGGGAAACGATGTTGTGCCTTTACCCGACGCCTCGCTTGTACCTTCATTGGGGTTAAACAGGTTAGATGACGAAGAGGTGCTTTGCGCCTTTGAGGCATAATCCTGATCGAGCTGAGCCAATTCCCGCTGAATTTGTTCCTTGCGTTTGCGTTCCGCTTCTTCCTGTTTTCTTTTTTCCTCGGCCTGCCGTTCGCGTTCCAGGGCTGCTTCCTTCTCTTTTTTAAGGCGCGCCTCTTCTTCAGCCTTTTGTTTTTTTCTCAGGGCTTCTTCTTCGGCTTTTTTGCGCTCTGCATCCGGGTCGGTTTGTTTTGGTTTAACCTTTGGTTTTTCGTCGGCCACCACAACCGGGGCCTCATCATCAAACGTTTGGGTTTTTAAATCTTCCTGACTTTCAACTGGTGTCGGGGCAACAGCAGGTGGTGTGGATGCAGCCACCGGTACTGATGTGGCGGCGGTGGATGAAGGGGTGGTTTTGGGGGGCTCAGGATTGTTCCGGCCTCCACCGGTAAGGGTAATGCCTTCAGCAATTAAAACCCCCTCTTCACTATCCGGAATTAAGGATCGGAATCCAAAGAAATAGAGCAAAACCAAAAGTACCATATAAAACAATACGGTTCCTATGGCCGCTTTACGATCTATTTTTTTGCCGGATGTGTTTACCTTACTTTGCACGGGTGGCTAAAATTAATTTGTATTGATTTCGGATGGCGATGTCCCTGATTTTTCCCACTTGCGAAAAGGGAACGGATTCATCAACATGCAGCGAAACATAGGTTTCAGGACTGACTTCCAGTATTTGTTGCAGGCGTCCTTCTATCTCATAAAAGTTCACCTCTTCGTCTTCAATATAATACCTTAGTTCTTTGGATATAGAAATGGTGGTATTGGGCTTGGCAGAGGTTTGCTGATCGCTTACAGGCAGCTGAATGTCTTTTTTAGCATATGGCGTTACCAAGGTAGAAGTAATCATAAAAAATATAAGCAACAGAAACACAATGTCTGTCATGGACGACATGCTGAAACCGGAGTCTACTTTTGATCTTCGGGTGAGTGCCATTACTTAATGTCTAAAATTACTTTGATTTGATTTGCTTCTGCAATATCCAGCACCTGGGCAGCCATACCCGTAGTTACCGCATTGTCGGTTACCAGTTTTAGTACCTTATCTTCTCCCTGTGCCAGCGATTCCAACAAGGCAGTTTTCAGGTTATTGTCAGCTACCCTGCTTCCATTAACATAATAGTAACCTGCAGCCGATACCCGTACCGTAGCATACTTTTTAACCACCGTTGGTGTGGTAGCCTTTTTAGGTACCAGCAATTTAATGGCGTTAGGGTGCACCAATGTAGAGGTTACCATGAAGAAAATAAGCAACAAAAACACAATATCGGTCATAGACGACATGCTGAAACTTGCGCTTATTTTGGTTCTTCGCTTTAGGGCCATGCGGTTTTAGTTGGCGGGTTCATTGAGTAAATCCAAAAAATCAACGGTAGTAGTTTGCATCATGTGCACCACTTTGTCTACTCGTGTAACCAGGTAGTTGTAGGCAAAGTAGGCCAAAATACCTACGATTAATCCTGCCACTGTAGTTACCATGGCTGTGTAAATCCCCGACGACAACAGGCCTACATCAATGTTGTTACCTGCACTGGCCATATCGTAAAAGGCCCGTATCATTCCTATTACAGTTCCAAGAAAACCAATCATAGGTGCACCACCTGAAATGGTAGCCAGCAGGGGCAAGCCTTTTTCCAGACGGGTAATTTCAAGGTTACCGGTATTTTCAATAGAGGTGTTTACATCTTCAAGGGGGCGTCCCAGGCGTGTTATCCCTTTTTCAATCATTCGGGCCACCGGGGTATTGGTACTTTTACACAAGTTTATGGCCGAATCTATTTTACCATCGTAAATGTAATCCTTAATACGGTTCATAAAATTATCGTCATTTTTCGCCACCTTTTTAATGGCTAAAAAGCGCTCCAGAAAAATGTAAACCGCCAGTGTCAGCAACAATACCAGGGGAATCATAATCCATCCTCCCTTCATGGCGAGTTGCAAAAAGCTAATGCTCATTTCGGTAGCTTCCCCGGTAGCTTCTCCGGCTAAGTCGGGCAAAGCCTCAGTAGCAGAATTCGCCTGAATCAGTAAAAAGCTCAGTATTTTCATGTGTCTTTATTTTAATAATATGTAAAGTAAACGAAAAGCGAAGTTAATTATTTTTCAATCACCTAAAATGAATCTTAAAAGTGTGTTTAAAACTTTGCTACAGTAAAAAATAGTGCAGCGTTTTTAGTAGCAGTTCAGGCTGCTCATAGTGCAGCCAGTGTCCTGCCTTTGGGATGGTAACTAATTCAGCATTCGGAAAATATTTGCGCACCTGAAACATATCATCTTCATCAATGTACGGACTGTCTTCCCCTTTAATAAATAATGTGGGATGCTCGCAGGTTTCATTTACTGTGGTAAAGCCCTTCATTATTTCTGGCAGGTCTTTTTTAAGTACCTCAATATTCATTTTCCACTGAAACTTTCCACTCTCCGAACGCTTGATATTTTTGAGCAGAAACATCACCAATTGCTCCGATTTAAAGTACGCTTTCAGCTGGGTGGAAATGGCATTGCGCATTTTAAAGGTATCCAATGCAATAGACGACAGGCTGTTTAGTATGTATTCGTGATCAGAGGTAACCCTGCCATAATTGGCATACGCCGAATAATCCTTTGGGGCAATATCCACCACAATTACCTTTTTTACCTTTTGGGGGTGCGCAAGCGCATACCGCATTACGACCTTCCCTCCCATCGAATGCCCTATTAATATGGGGTTGTGGATGTTGTGTTGCTGAAGAAAAGCCTCCAGGTCGTTTACCATATCGGTATACGTGTGTGATTCAGCGTGTGGCGATTGACCGTGGTTACGTTGGTCGATAAGATATACTTCGAAGTGCTCAGCGAGTACTTTGCCTTGCGTCATCCAATTGTCGGACGAACCATACAAACCATGCAAAATAACAAGGGGCTGGCCT
>JAUIMD010000298.1 GCA_030433225.1 Bacteroidia bacterium | reverse complement strand
CCCCTGTTACCGATTGCGGATGCTTTGGGGATGCCCTAAAACTCACTAACTGGCAAACGTTTTTTAAAAACCTGGTACTGCTGGCAGCGGTGGTGTTCGTTTTTCTATTTCAATCGAAAATGCGCCTGGCCTACTCCCGCTCCAAATCTATCCTGGCATTCCTGGTTATTGTGTTGGCCGGAGCAAGCATTCCCCACTACAGCTACCACCATTTGCCACTGTTTGATTTTCGTCCGTATGCCGTAGGAAACCACCTGCCCACGTTGATGGAAATTCCCGAAGGTGCACCGGTGGATGAGTTTCAAACCATCTTTTACTACAGTAAAAATGGCGAAACGAAGGAATTTGATGAAAGCAATTATCCGTGGCAGGATTCCACCTGGGTGTTTGAAGAAATGGAGTCGCGCCTGATAAAAAAGGGATATACGCCCCCCATTCATGATTTTAGAATTGAGCACCCCGAAAAAGGAGATTTAGTGGCTGAAATTTTGCAATCCCCTTCGCCTCAGTTCCTCCTTTTTGTTCCCTTAATAGAAGATTTATCCGGTACAGATAAGGAAAAAATTGCCCGGCTAAGTGAAAATATAGCCGAATCAGGAGAAAACCTTATCCTGGTAAGCGCCTCCGGCATAAATGATATAAACACCTTACTATCAGAACACCACATAATGGCCACACCTGCGAACGGAGATTTAACACTGATAAAAACCATAATTCGCAGCAAGGCCGGTTTGGTGATTGTGCAAAACGGAACTGTGCTATCCAAATTTAACCGAAACGATTACCCCACTAAAACCTATCTACAGAACCCCCTGGCCGCCGAGCTGGTTGTAAAAAGTACACTTAAATCACAATTAATATGCTTATATTTGTGCTTCATTTTTGGAGGCGCACTCCTACTAATACTTGGATATAACCCGAAACATAAATAAAACATTAAATAAGATGAGAAAGAATGTAGTTGCAGGTAACTGGAAAATGAACAAAAACCTTTCGGATGGAATTGCCCTGGCGAAAGAATTGGATGCCGAGTTAGCTGCAAAAGACGTAAAATGTGATGTAGTGATTGGGGTACCTTTTATTCACCTGGCCTCGGTAGCGGCAGAAGTGGACACCACTAAACTGGGCGTTTCTGCTCAAAACTGTGCTGCTGAAGCCAGTGGAGCGTATACGGGTGAAGTATCGGCAGAAATGATTAAGTCTACCGGTGCAGGGTACGTAATTTTAGGCCATAGCGAACGCAGAGAGTATTATGGTGAGAACAGCGAAATTTTAAATAAAAAGGTAGCCCTTGCACTGGAAAACGGACTTACTCCAATTTATTGCTGTGGCGAAGCCCTGGAAATCCGTGAATCGGGTACACAAAACGAGTACGTGATTAACCAGCTGAAAGACACCGTGTTTAAATTGTCGGAAGAGGATTTCAAAAAAATCATTATTGCGTATGAACCCATTTGGGCAATTGGTACCGGTAAAACAGCTACGGCCGAACAAGCGCAGGAAATGCACAAAGCATTAAGAGAAGCCATTGCAGAGGCGTATTCAGCTGAAATTGCAGATAACACTTCCATTTTATACGGAGGAAGCTGTAAGCCTTCCAATGCAAAAGAATTGTTTGCCAACCCTGATGTGGATGGTGGTTTAATTGGTGGCGCTTCGCTCACCTCTGCTGATTTTATGGGCATTGTAACTGCCTTTTAATCGGATAATAAAGGATAAATAAAAAGCCTGTGCTCAAATTCGAGCACAGGCTTTTTTTTATAGTGTAATCTTTTCGTTGCCTTTGATTAATAGCGCGTGTACACAACCGAAAACTCCATTTGCTTCTCAATGTCGCGATGTGTAGGTTTACCAATAAGTGTAAAAAACGGACTTATGGCATCGCTGCTAACGGCAATAATTATATCTTCCTGGTTATCTTCTTTGGCATCAATTGAGTTTTGCACATACTCACCGATGTTTATTTCGTAGGTAAAATTGGTAAGATTTAACGTTCCGCCAAAATAGGCCGAACCGTATTTTAAATCCTCAATTATTGAAATATCCTCGCCGTTATCCACAAAGGCAACAATCGATCCGGGGGGCGTAATTTTATTAATATTGATGGCATCAGGATCAATTTTTAAAATTAGCTTGGCACTGTTTACCGCAATGCGCGCCGTATCCTGACCACTTAACGGTTGAAACGAGGGATGCTCCCTGAAGTGCGGCATTTTTATTCGTATGCGCAACGCACCTCCTCCCCTTAAAAAGCTGTACGGATAAGCCGGGTCATTGACATCCACGTTTTCAATTTTTGCTCCCTCAAAATTATGTTCGAGGATACTAAAACGGCCACATTCATTGTTTACGTAATAATCCTGGTAGCGTTTCACGTTTCTAATAAAAGGGTCACCGTAAATGGTATCAATTGCTTCAACAATCTGCGTATCTATACCTCCAATAATCGTATCCCGAAACGTGGTATCCATATCCACAATCAGGGAATCCAGAAAATCCTCCCGCTCATCGTGGTAATTCATCCGCATGCGGCATTTATAGTAGCGGTTACCCAGGTAAGAATCGTAGAGCAAAGGATTCACCATAATCAACGATTTTGAACCAAAGGTAGAAACGGCTACCATCCCCTTAAAAAAGTCCTGAAAAGCCGCCAGGTCATTTTTGTAAAGGTCGATGTTATCAAATAGACGTTGAGCCAGTTCCATATCCAACGGAACTTTTAAGCCATAAATAGGTGCGCCTGATGATAAATAATAGTCTATGATATTGTCCTCGCTTTTTACCCGGTAATACAAACTTCCCAGAGGCTTGTTTTGATCGTACAAGGTTTCCAGCTCGGTATTCGAATAAAAAATGGTTTGGTTGTCAATTGACTGTTGAAGCTCGTAAACGGTAACTTCATTCGCCAGCATACTGTCTCCTACATAATCGGTATACGGAATGATAAAAAAGAGAGAATCCAGCACCACCGAATCCCGTGTAGGGATGGTGTCCAGATATGCGATGGTAGTAAACCGCAACTGGCTTACAAAGTGCCCTTTTGTCATCCCAAAAATATCATCGCGGTATCCTCCAAACATAAAGTTGGTCAGGCCACTGCTTAAGATGGAATCCGGGGAAAACGTACTAACGTCAAAGCTTATGGTATCAACCTTGTAAACCTGCAGTTTATCTTTTTCAGGTTGAATATCATCCGAAATTTTACTTTCATCTTGACAGCCTACAATGGCCAGGGAAAGTAAAATAACCAATGCAAAAAATTTGTTCATAAAAGTCGTGAATATCCGATTGCGCGGTAAATAAAACAGGTTTAATTAGATTTCCAAAATGGAGTCATAAAATTTATTGTACTCATCAATGTAAACCTCTTCATTTTGATGCCCTAAGAACGGAAGTTTCTTTTCGTTAATAAAATCTAAAACCGGTGCACTGATGTTTTCACTCCCTTGAATTACCCCGTCGGAGTATTCGCAGGCCAGTTTGGTAAGGTTATCAAAAGTAGGATCATCAATGTACAATAGGTCGTCTTTTGAGATTCCATCCATCAGTATTTTCTGGTTGAAAATGTTGCGGAAAGGCACTTTAAACCCATCATCGTACACGGAGTAAATAATTTTTGCAGTATTAAAAAACGGATCATCCGCAAAGGCCTTTTTCACCATTAACGGAACCAGACCTGTCATCCATCCATGGCAATGGATAATATCGGGTGACCAACGTAGTTTTTTAACCGTTTCCAACACCCCGCGTGCAAAAAAAATGGTACGCTCATCGTTGTCTTCAAACTCTTTTCCGCTGGCATCCGTCACCAGAGCTTTTCGCTGAAAAAAGTCTTCGTTATCGATAAAGTATACCTGCATTCTGGCTGCCTGAATGGAGGCAACTTTTATGATCAGGGGGTGATCGGTGTCATCAATAATCAGGTTCATTCCTGACAAGCGGATGACTTCGTGTAATTGATTTCTTCGCTCGTTAATT
>JAUIMD010000297.1 GCA_030433225.1 Bacteroidia bacterium | reverse complement strand
TCTGGCCTCACCTCAATCTTTCCGGTTGTGCCATAATGGCGAACCCGCACATCCGAAAATCCATAGGAGTTTAGCAGGTCTTCTGCGGCTTCAATTTGTTGCAGTTTTTCGCGGGTAACAGATTGGTTGTACGGAATTCGGGAACTGAGGCAGGGGCTGGCGGGTTTGTCCCAATTGGGTAAATTCAGGTGCTGTGCCAGGTCGCGAATGTCTTGTTTGCTAATTTTACAGTCGACCATGGGAGAACACACCTCATATTTTTTTGCTGCATCAATTCCGGGTCGATAGTCGCCCAAGTCATCAAAGTTGGTGCCGCTCAGCACTACATAGCCAGGGTATTTTTTGCTGATTTCTGTTAAATCATGAAACAGGTGTTCCTTGCAATAAAAGCACCGGTCAATGGGGTTGGCATTGTACCGTTCGTCTGCCAATTCGTTGGTTTTTATAATTTCGAGTTGTATGTCGTACTGCGCACAAAAGTCCTGTGCCAGTTTAAAATCCTTTTGTTTCAAACTTTCGGAGTTTGAAATGACGCCAATGGCTTTTTGTTTGCCCTGAAATTTTCGGGCAAGATACAAAACCAGGGTGGAGTCGATGCCTCCCGAAAAAGCAACAATTGATCCTGTTTTTGCCTGAAACCACTGTTCCAGCTCAAATAGCATCTGTTCTATACGTGATTTGGTGGTGTGCATATGTGTTTAAATAATAGAGGGAATAAAGTTACACGAAAATATAAAACGTAACACTTATAGGCAAAAAAATTAATCGGCCCTACTCATGGTCAGTTTGCCATGTTTCATTCCTTTTATGGTAATCAGTTTATCAGACAATTCGGTAAGTTGACTGGCAATGCCTTTTACAGCAATAATCTCCAAAAAGTTCTGGTCAAGCAACAAGCGTTGAGAAGAGAGTACCTCGTTTTGGTAATGGGTCAGGGTATCTGCAATTTGGTGGAGAATCTCTTTTTTTTCGATGCTGTAAAACAAGGTGATGGAACCGGCAACCAGGTTGTTGCATTGCCATTTTCGCTCGGCCAGGTTTTTGTTAATCAATTGGCGGATGGCCTGCGAGCGGTTGGTGAAGTGGTTTTCCTGTACAAAGGTATCCAATGCGTCGAGCAAAGTTTCTTCAATAGAAATGCCAAATCGGGTAACAGACATGTTTTTATGATTTTTACCAAAGAACGTAAATTATTCGGGCTCCTGCAAGGTGGTGGCCATATGCCTGTACCGATTGCCAAAAAAAAGCCGCTAATGAAAGCGGCTAAACGATATAGTATACGTGTGCTGAATTAATACGTGGCTAAAGACGGATCTGCCTCCTGCGCATAGCGATCAATACCGCCATCGAGGTTGTGCATGTCTTTAAATCCCAACTGCGAAAGGATGTTTATGGCACGAAGGCTGCGCACACCATGGTGGCAAATGGAAACAATCGGTTTATCGGTGGGGATTTCGGCCGCTCTGTCGGCAACCTGCCCCAGCGGTATCCGGATAGAACCGGGGATAAGGCAAATGTCGTGTTCAAATGGCTCGCGAACATCGAGCAACGTGAGGGCTGTTTGGTCAGCTAAATGCTTTTTTAATTCTAATGGAGTCATGCGTTTTTTACTTTGAATTTTTTGTACCCTTACATAACATGAATCGCATCAAAAGGTTTGAAAATCTAGTGGTTATCGCTTATTTGCTGAAATGAGCAATAAGCATAAATTCAGTGTTGTGCCGAAAATTGCAGACGAATGGAAGTTGATGGCTTGATTGCCTTTCTAATTGATAATGCCTTGGAATTGGAATATTTCTCATGTAAATGAAATGTTAACTGGCGTATATCTTATTAAGAATGGATAAGAATAAGACAAGAAAAGCGGATGATTGGCGGCGTTGGGTTTTCGGTATTGTTAATTTGTTAGAAAGGTTGAATTGTTGATAAATGTTTTTATTGGGGTTTAAGTTGTTGATATAGATGGTTTAACAGGGCATTGTTAAAATGTTTAAATTTTATTGATAACTCCAAATGTCAAATCCATACAGTTGAATAGTTCCTTTGTAAATTGCATTCCTGTAAAAATTCAGAAAAGCATCGTTTAAATTAAGACATTTAAAATTATAAAAAATGGAAGTTAGTCCTGCAGCAGAAACCAATGAAATCGCTGACACAAAACGTCAGGTGTACACATTTGAGGAAGCGTATGAAGCTTCGGTAGTGTATTTTAAAGGCGACGAGCTGGCCGCCAGAGTTTGGGTGAATAAATATGCCTTAAAAGATTCGGATGGAAACATCTACGAGCGTACCCCGGACGATATGCATCACCGCATTGCCTCTGAAATTGCCCGTGTAGAGAAAAAGTATCCCAACGGTCTGGCCAAAAAGGAAATTTTTGACCTGATTAAAAACTTTAAATACATCGTTCCGCAGGGAAGCCCAATGTCGGGCATCGGTAACCGCTTTCAAATTGCTTCTTTATCCAACTGTTTTGTAATTGGAAACGATGACGATGCTGACAGTTACGGCGGAATTATGAAGATTGACCAGGAGCAGGTGCAGTTAATGAAGCGCCGTGGCGGGGTAGGACATGACCTTTCTCACATTCGCCCGAAGGGATCATCTGTAAAAAATTCGGCTTTAACTTCCACAGGGTTAGTACCCTTTATGGAACGTTTTTCAAACTCCACTCGTGAAGTAGCGCAGGACGGCAGAAGAGGGGCTTTGATGTTAAGCGTTTCGGTGAAACACCCCGATGCCGAAGATTTTATTAATGCCAAAATGGAAGAAGGAAAGGTGACCGGGGCCAACGTTTCTGTAAAAATAGACGATGACTTTATGCAGGCCGTGGAGTCGGGAACCAATTATACGCAGCGGTACCCTATTACCGGAGACGATGTGCAGGTGACCAAGGAAATTGATCCTTCCAGCATTTGGAATAAAATTGTACACAATGCCTGGAAATCGGCTGAGCCCGGTATTTTATTCTGGGATACTATTATAAAGGAATCAGTTCCTGATTGTTATGCTGATTTAGGATACCGAACAGTATCTACCAATCCCTGTGGTGAAATTCCCTTGTGTCCTTACGATAGCTGTCGACTATTGGCCATAAATTTATTGTCGTACGTAGAAGATGAGTTTACCCCACAAGCCCGCTTTAACTTTACCAAGTTTAAAAAGCACGTGGGAGTTGCCCTTCGTATGATGGATGACATTATTGATCTTGAAATTGAAAAAATAGATGGGATTTTGGCAAAAATTGATGCCGATCCCGAGTCGGATGAAGTGAAAAGAGTGGAGCGAAACCTTTGGAACAACATCCGCAAAAAAACAATGGAGGGTAGAAGAACCGGTGTGGGGATTACTGCTGAGGGAGATATGCTTGCCGCGTTAGGCTATGTGTACGGTACCGAAGAAGCGACCGACTTTAGCGAGTTGGTGCATCGTACCATTGCCGTTGAAGCCTATCGCGAGTCTGTAAATCTGGCGAAAGATCGGGGAGCTTTTGCGATTTACGATTTCAATCGTGAAAAAGACAATCCGTTTATCAACCGTTTAAAAGGGGTGGATCCTGAGTTGATAGACGACATGAGCAGGTACGGTAGACGTAACATTGCCTGTTTAACGATTGCCCCCACCGGTACCACCTCCTTAATGACACAAACTACATCAGGAATTGAACCGGTGTTTAAGCCTGTATACAAACGGCGTAGAAAAGTAAATCCCAACGATGCCAATGTGCGTGTGGATTTTAAAGATGAGGTAGGCGACTGCTGGGAAGAGTACATTGTGTACCACCATAAATTTCTGGATTGGATGAAAGCCAATGGGTACGATCCCGAGAAGCGTTACTCCAACGAAGAAGTTGCTGAAAGGATTGCAAAATCGCCGTATTACAAAGCTACCTCCGACGATGTGGACTGGATGAAAAAAGTGCAGATGCAGGGCCGCATTCAAAAATGGGTGGATCACTCCATTAGTGTTACCATCAACATGCCATC
>JAUIMD010000296.1 GCA_030433225.1 Bacteroidia bacterium | reverse complement strand
CCTGAAATAGGATCGATGAACCAGGATGTATTGCTTAGCGGCATTGACAATGCCCGATACCCCTTGCCAAAGATTTATACGTTTGGTTTAAACGTAACTTTTTAATTCCTAGAAAAGTATGAAAACACAAAATCTAATATACAGCGTTCTTCTGGTTATGGTATCCATGCTTTATGCGGGCTGTGATGATTTGCTCATCATTGAACCCAACGACATGATTACCCAGGAAAACTTTTATAAGTCGGAAGGCGATTTTCAGGCAGCCACGGCAGCACTTTACAACAAAGTGTGGTTCGATTTTAACGACAAGTTTTACTACGGATTGGGTGACGGACGCGCCTACAACCTGTATGCCCCATTCTCTGATTACATCTATCCGTTCAGCGATTTGGCCGAAACCGGACTTACCGGTCCTTTAGTGTCGGCGTGGGCTTCATTTTATACGGTAATCCAGCAATCCAACAAAGTAATTATTGGCATTAATGGCAGCCCGGTAGAGGACGAACTGAAAGCCCCTTACATTGCCGAAGCCCGTTTTATGCGTGGAACCGCATATTGGTACCTGGCCTCTCTGTGGGGCAATGTGATTATCAGCGAAGACCCCAGTGAACTGGTAAGCAACCCCCTGGTAAATACCAACCCGGTGGAGGATGTCTTTGAGTTTGCTATCCGTGATCTGGAATATGGAGCAAAGTACCTTCCCGAAACCTCGGCACAGGCCGGACGTGTTACCAAATACAGTGCCTATGCCATGCTTTCGAGGGTGTACCTTTCGCGTGCCGGCTTAAGCGACGACCGTAACAGTGGCCTTCGCGACCAGCATTACCTGGATTTGGCTAAGAATGCCGCCGAAAAAGTGATTATTGAAGGCCCCTACGAGTTGATGTTGCACTACGAAGATTTGTTTAAAATTGAAAACAACAACAACTCCGAGTCGATATTTGCGCTGCAATGGGTGCCCAACGGCGAATATGGTGTAAACAACATGCACCAGGCTTATTTTGCAGCCGGATCGGAAATTACAGGCGACGATGCAGCCTGGGGGTACTGGACGCGTGCCAGCAACGACGTACTGACCATTTACGAAAGCACCGACCTTCGCCGCAAAGCCACCTGGATGGGGTATGGCGACCATTACGATGAAATTGACAAAGCCAATGGTGGATACACTTACGAAAAAACCGAGACGGCTTTAAACGTGAAAAAGGGCGTGGTAGGATCCACCAAAGACAACCCTAAAATTACCCGCATGAATTCTGCCCTTAATACCTACATGATTCGTTTGGCCGAGGTGTACCTTAACTATGCAGAAGCAACGCTGGGTAACTCCAATGAAACCACCGATGCCAATGCTGTGATGTTATTTAACATTTTGCGAATACGTGGTAACGTGCCCCAGTTAACATCGCTTACCTTTGAGGATATCTTCAACGAACGTCGCATAGAGCTGTGTATGGAAGGGCAGTTTTGGTACGACCTGGTGCGTCGTGCGTATTACAAAGAGCAGGAGGTACTGAATTTTATCACGGGGCAGTCGCGCGATTTAATTGAGCCATTTACCTACAATACCGAAACCAATACCGTAGTTCCCGACGACTCGCGCGATGCCACCGAGCGTGCCATTGGCAATGTCGATCCCGGTATCTTTTTATTGCCCTACCCCGAATCGGAAGTTGTGCAAAACCCCAAATTAAAAGAGGCACCGGTACCGTACGAGTTTACTGAGGAACGCATTACCGACTTATTTTAATTCATGCTGCTTGAACAGAAAAAACAACAAAAATGAAGAATAAATTAGCAACCTATACAACAACGGCATCGCTTCCCATAGCAGGCATGCTGGCCTTTTTGCTCCTGCTGGCAGCCTGTAAAGAAGATGAAAACCGATATACCGGCCCCATTACCATAAGCAAGGTATATTTGCAGGATGCCCAATCATCAGTACCCGACCGCGAAGTATCGTTTGTACGCTTGGGGCAACTCATCCGTATTGAAGGAAGCGGATTTACCGATTTAAAACGGGTGTACATTAACGGCTTCAGTACCTATTTTAACCCCGTAATGGTAAGCGATGGCTCCATGTTGGTAAGTGTGGATAGAAACACCCCCATTATTGAAGCCGAAGCTGACGTACGAAATACCATTCGTCTGGCTAACGACGGAAGCGATGCATCTTATTCTATTGAAGTTAGGGCATCTGCCCCCACCATAACCGGAATGACGCACACCATGCCCCGTGCCGGAGAAACGATTTCCATGAAAGGAACCGGCCTCCTCGAAGTGCACCGCGTGGTTTTTCCGGGCGATGTGGAAGTGACCGAAGGCATTGTTTCGGATGAAGAAGGTGAATTTTTCAGCGTTACCGTTCCTGATGGCGTGTCTGCCGAGGGAGGAGCCATTTTGGTGGAATGTGCCAACGGTGGAGCATACACCCCTGCATTTTTCAACTTTACGCCGGGCGTCATTCTTAATTTCGATGGTGTGGGCCAGCAAGGGTATTGGGGCAGTGCCACCAGCATGCTTACCCCCGACGATCTGGAGTCGGCCAGCGTAGGTACCGGCGTAAGCTCGCAAGGCACCTATGTGGCTCACCGCCCTGTTCGCATCGATTCCATTCAGGCCAACAAATCGCGCAACAGCGAAGTGTGGACCGCCGGAAACGATGTAGACGACTGGCGCGGCCAGCTTACCCCCTACATTCCTGCCGAAACCCCGGTAAATGAGGTGGCCTTTCAGTTTGATATGTATGTTCCCGAAGTGTGGGAAGGAACAGCATACCTGAAAGTGTGCCTGGTAAATGGATTTAACGGAGGAGAATGGGCCGGATACAGCTACAATTTTGTACCCTGGGTGGATGCTACCGGAGCGGTAGTACCTGTGCAAACCACCGGATGGAACACGGTAACCATTCCATTCAGTGAGTTTTATGCGTTTAAAGAAGGGGATTTTACCTTTGACGATGTGCTGATAGCCCGCGAAACGGCGAGTTGGAAAAACTTTGGATTTTACCTTGAAAATACCGATTTCAACTATTCAAACATCACCGGAAACGCAGGGGATGCCGAGGTGGAATTTCCATCGCGCGCAACCGATGTAAAAGTATACACCGACAACTGGCGCGTGGTGCCTTTTTACCGTCCCGAATACAGCGATTTTCCTGACGGAGAGTAATGTTGAACTTTAAAATTGAATACCATGAACTACAAAAAAATAGTATCCGCATGTGTCCTGGCATCGCTGTTATTTGCCTCGTGTAAGGATCAGATAATGGAATGGGGCAAAGACCCATCGCACGGCGAAATAACCGAAGATGAGCTGCCCTTGGAGCTTGCCGAAAAAATAAGTCGCTACGAGGTATTAAACACCTACACCGACTTTACCCTGGGTGTTGGCATTGGCCTACAGCTTTATATGGACGATTCCACTTACCGCAATATTGCCAACCGAAATTTTGATGAGGTTACCGTGGGCTACGCCATGAAACACGGCCCCATGGTCAAATCCGACGGCAGCATCAATTTTCCTTCGGTGGATCCGTTTATCCAAAAAACCAAAGAAGCCGGCCTTACCGTTTATGGCCATACGCTGGTGTGGCATTCCAACCAAAATGCTGCGTATTTGAACGGCTTAATTGCTCCAACCGTAATACCCGGTTCGGGGGGAACCAACCTACTGAGCAATGGCGATTTTAATGCCGGTTTAGAGGGATGGAGTTATTGGGGTAGTGGCGAATTTTCGCACGCAGGAGCCGATGAGGCACTGGAGGGCGATGGCGCATTTAAAATTGTAAATTCCAACAATGTGGCCACCGAACAGTGGAAAACACAGGCACAAATTAAGTTTCCATACCTCTGGGAAGCGGGAAAAACCTATGGCATTTCACTGTACGTGCGTTCAGAAGATGTGGGCACATTCCGCCTTTCCACCACCAACGAAGAAGCAGGAAACTACACCGATGTGCACTATCTGGCCGACGAAGCAACAGGAGCATCGTGGCAGGTA
>JAUIMD010000295.1 GCA_030433225.1 Bacteroidia bacterium | reverse complement strand
ATGTTTTAGTAGGAAATGCACCCGGTGAAGCCGGCCTGGAAATTACCATTACCGGACCTGAAATTGAATTTTTCTGCAATGCCACTATTGCCATTTGTGGAGCTGATCTTTCACCTGCCATTCAACAAAAACCTGTAGATATCAATTGCTGTGTACAGGTCAGAAAAGGCGAAATACTCCAGTTCGGGGCTTTGAAAAATGGCTGCAGGGCATACCTGGCAATACGCGGCGGTTTGGATGTGCCATTGATTATGGGGAGTAAAAGTACCGATGTAAAGGCCGGTGCCGGTGGATTAAAGGGGAGGGCATTAAAAGCCGGTGATGCATTTGCTGTTGGAAACAACGTGCAACGCCCACCCATTAAAGATGACGTGCATTTGCCATTTCAAATTACAAAAGGGTTGAATGAGATTGCGGTGCTCCCGGGGCCGGAAGTCAGTTTTTTTAGCCAGCAAGCCATTCGTACTTTTTTAACCACCAATTATACAGTCGGTTCAGAATCAAATAGAATGGGCTACCGCCTGGAAGGGGAATCCCTGGAATTTCGGAATCAGGCATCCTTGCTTTCTTCGGGAGTGGCATTGGGTACGGTGCAGGTTCCTCCCGGAGGCCAGCCCATTGTACTGATGGCCGACCGACAAACCACGGGAGGTTACCCACGCATTGCCAACGTTATTTCTGCGGATATCCCGCGCCTGGCACAGCTCGTGCCGGGTGAGCAAATACGTTTTGTGGAGGTAACGATGGATCAAGCAATTGTACGGCTAGGCACGTTGCAAAACTGCCTGAAAAACCTTGAAGACCTGGCTCGGTAAATTCTTTAATTCCCGGCAATTCTTCGCACGTATCCTGCCGTAATGCTCATAAAATCAGCGGCGCCCAGGTTGGAGTTGATGTGCGTGGCTATAAATACGTTGTTCAGCGGTGCTTTTTCGTTGCTGATGGCGTACGCCTTTAGTCCCAAACGTAATGGGATATACGCTTTTAAGGTGTTGGCCAATCCGCTTACATTCTTTTCAAATACATCGCTGTACGTACTGTAAAATGGTTTGTAAATATTAATACCCGCCTCCAGTTCAGCTCCAAAATGCCCCAGCAGCAATTCTCCACCCACCGAAAGTAAAATGTTTGAAGCGCCTGCAACCGGGTTTTCCACAAATGGATCCACTTCGTGTTGGCGTATGTAGTCGTAGTACGATTGGTAAAAACGATAGGTGGCTCCGGCTTTCAGACGAAAACTGTTTTGGAATACTTTGCTGCCAAAAATAGCAAAGGATTTAACCAGTTTTTTAGGCGTGAATTTTGGCGCAGCAGCATCTCCCAGTTCGTGCCATCCGGTGCCCAGGTACATTGAAATGTAGAAACGTTGCAGTTTTTCTTTACGCTTCACCTCAACATGAGGCTTTTCCCATTGCGGTTTGTCCTGGAAAAGTTGCACCGAAGCGTTTAGTAATATGGTGTTTAAGCCAAAATTCGGCAATTGCACGTGGCTGTTGGAGGAGTGGATGTAGCTGGCGCCAAGGTTAAACAGCACTTTTTCTGAAAGCTTCCAATTGTAATAATATCCAAGCCGGAATGTCCAAGTATAATGCGACCCAATGGAATTGTTGTGGATGTTATCCGGCCACTCGTATTTTTTGGTAAAGTACGATGCGCCAAGTCCCAGCCGAATGTGTGACGTCTTGTAATGACGGTTACCTGTACTGAACACGAGCTCAGGGATAAGGTTAAAGGATTGACCAAAAACCTGAGGGTTGCCAAAATCGGAATAGGCAAACCCGATAGCAGTTTGTGGATAATTGAAGAACTTCACCCAGTTGCGGCTGCTGTCCTGTTGCAGCACACCTAAGGATAGAAAGGCGCTTTGCTGGGCAAAACTCTCCGGAAATTCAGAATGGGAAGGCAGAATTTTTCCGATGGAGTATTCGGGTTCCAGGTAGAGTTTCCCTTTTAATTCAGCCTGCTGGCATACCGCAGAAAGGGTTGTGAAGAGAAATAAAAAGACAAAATATATGGAACGAGTTTCCTTCAAATTAGCAGTGTATTAAAGGTTGAGTGGAAAGATACGTATTCTGGTAAAAGCACAAAAAAAGGGCATCCAAAAAAATGAATGCCCTTTAGTTTTAGAGTTTGTGTACGTTTTATTTGGCGTATTGAACCGCACGTGTTTCACGAATTACCGTAATTTTCACCTGCCCCGGATAGGTCATTTCATCCTGGATTTTTTTGGCAATGTCAAACGATAATTTTTCAGCGTCCTTGTCCGAAACCTTTTCAGCTCCAACAATTACACGCAACTCACGACCGGCCTGTATCGCATAGGTTTTGTTTACCCCATCGTACGAAAGTGCCAGGTTTTCCAGGTCTTTCAAGCGCTTGATGTAGGCTTCTACAATTTCGCGACGTGCACCCGGACGCGCACCTGAGATGGCATCACACACCTGTACAATAGGTGCAATCATGGTGTTCATTTCGATTTCTTCGTGGTGAGCTCCAATGGCATTGCACACGTCTGGTTTTTCCTTGAATTTTTCAGCCAGTTTCATCCCATAAATTGCGTGTGGCAATTCCGGTTCTTCATCGGCTACTTTACCTATATCGTGTAGCAATCCGGCACGTTTTGCCTTTTTAGGATCCAATCCCAATTCAGAGGCCATAATGGCACAAAGGTTGGCTGTTTCGCGGCTATGCTGCAATAAGTTTTGTCCGTAGCTGGAACGGTATTTCATACGTCCCACCATACGAACCAATTCCGGATGCAGGCCGTGTACGCCCAGGTCGATGGTGGTACGTTTACCGGTTTCTATAATTTCATCCTCCAATTGGCGACGTACCTTGTTCACTACTTCCTCGATACGTGCCGGGTGGATACGACCGTCAGACACCAACTGGTGCAGCGCCAAACGTGCAATTTCACGGCGAATAGGATCAAAGCCTGAAAGCACAATTGCTTCCGGGGTATCGTCCACAATAAATTCAACGCCGGTGGCGGCTTCCAGGGCGCGAATGTTCCGCCCCTCTCTACCAATGATGCGCCCTTTAACCTCATCCGAATCGATGTGGAAAATGGTCACCGAATTTTCGATAGCCGTTTCAGTTGCCACGCGCTGAATGGTTTGCACCACAATGCGCTTCGCTTCTTTGTTGGCACTCATCTTTGCCTCATCAATAATTTCGTTTACCAATGAAATGGCTTCCGAACGTGCTTCGTCTTTCAGCGATTCAATCAAACGTTCTTTGGCATCTTCTGCCGATAGTCCTGAGATGGCTTCCAGTTGTTCTACTTCTTGCTTATGCAGTTTTTCCAGTTCTTCCTGCTTGCGTTCGGCATCTTCTTGTTTTTGCTCAAACGTTGCAATTTGTTTGTTTAAGCGGTTTTGAAGATTTTCTGTTTCGCGCTTTACCTTGTTAAACTCATTTTGGGTTTGGTTAAATGCGGTTTGCTTGTCGCGAAGTTTGCTTTCTGATGCCTGAATTTTTTGGTTTCGGGCATTTACCTGGCCTTCGTGTTCGGCTTTTAATTGCAAAAAGCGCTCTTTTGCCTGTAAAATTTTATCTTTTTTAATGACCTCTCCTTCGGCTTCTGCTTCTTTCTTGATCTTTGCTGTTTTCTTTTTTAGGATCTGTTGAAGAAGAAACCACGAAATCACTCCTCCAAAGAGGAATCCTACTGCTACATAAATGATAATGTCCATGGTTTTAAATATTAATATATGAATACGCCATTCCTTCAATGCCCAAAAGTTGCAAACACGTGCAATGGCATGAAAAAACGCGAAAAATTGCTAGCTACGTACGGGAGGATTCTAAGAAATCGGTGAGGTCTTCATCTATATCACGAAGCACATCAAATACTGGACTGATATTACGTTGTTCTTGTAAATCAATAAGTTGAGTTACCAGTTGGATGGCTGCCATAGCAAGGTAGTCGTACTTGTCTCCGGTGCCAAAACGTTTTTTATATCGTTCAATTTTATCATTGAGCTGCTTTGCTGCCCTTCTTATCTTACCTTCA
>JAUIMD010000294.1 GCA_030433225.1 Bacteroidia bacterium | reverse complement strand
TGTGATTGGAACTTTACGAATTTCTGTCGTCGCAAAGATAAATTTGACATGCTCAGGCGGTTCTTCCAACGTCTTAAGCAAGCCATTAAAGGCCTGCGTTGACAGCATGTGCACCTCATCCACAATGTACACGCTATACTTGCCTACCTGGGGTGGAATACGTACCTGGTCTGTTAAACTTCGAATTCCATCCACACTGTTGTTGGATGCGGCATCCAATTCATGAATGTTATACGACCGGTGCTCAGTAAATGCTTTGCAACTTTCGCATTGACCGCAGGCCTCGGCAGCATCGGTTGGGGTAAGGCAGTTGATGGCCTTGGCAAAAATCCGGGCGCAGGTGGTTTTTCCTACTCCACGAGGGCCGCAAAATAAATAGGCATTTTACATATGCCCGGTTAAAATTGAATTTTTCAGGGTGTTGGTAATGGCCGATTGCCCCACCACCGTATCAAAAGTCAACGGACGATATTTTAATGCAGATACTATAAAATCGTTCATAAAACCGGCTTGCCTCAATTAATGAGCTACAAATATAACCAAATATGGGGGTCGCCCCGAGCGAACATTGAATAATTATTAACAAAGCATTGCCTCCCGCTACAAGAGCAGTGGCAGGTTTACAAAGGCTTTGTCCCGAATTTTATCTATTTTCGTTTTCGCGACACAATACATCCGTTCATAAAACAAAACCGGGGTGGTTTTGGAACGAATCTTGTAATTCAGAAGAATTCATACACTAAATTCAGATATACAACACCATGAAAAATTTTGCGTTTCTCTTTTCATTTTTACTGCTGCTGTCGGCATGTTCATCGCTGGTAGTTACTTCCGACCGGGATGACACCGTAGATTTTACCAAGTACAAAACCTTTAGCTATTACGGATGGGCGAAAGAAAGTGACAAACTTATTAACGATTTAACCAAAACCCGCATTGAAGAGGCGTTTGCCGAAGAGTTTAAAAAGCGGGGATTTACGTTTGTTGAAGAGGGAGCCGATGCCATTGTATCGTTGCACATTGTAGTAGATGAGAAAACGTCGGTAACTGCTTATACCGATCATTACGGTGGAATGTATCGTCCGGGCTGGGGATACGGTTATGGATACGGCTATGGGTATAATATGGGAATGGGCTCTTCCACCACTACATACCATGAAGAAAACTACAAAACAGGAACCATTATTTGTGACGTTTTAGATGCCACAGAAAAAAACCTGGTATGGCAGGGTTTGGCCGCTGCGGTAATTGACGACAACCCCCGAAAACGGGAATACCGCATAAAGGAAGCTGTTACAAAAATGATGAAACAATACCCGGTTAAACCGGGTAAATAACCCCGAAATTATAACGTAATGCCTACCGAACAGGAGAAATGTTGCCGCTTATGCTTCCTTTCTCCTGTTGCCCATCTTCCCATGTATCCGCTGCTCAGGTACATTTGGGTGCCATTACCCTGCAGTGGCAGTGCATAGGTAAAACGGATTCCACTTTCCCAAAAACCGGAAGTGAAAAATGCATAATCCGGCCGTACCACAACATTTTCCAACGTAGCGTAATGAGGCGGAAGAGTTACATTTGCATCTTCACTAAAATCCGTAATATTCAATTGTTTGTCTACATTTTTGACAAACCGCACATTGGCTTGTGCCGTTAACAGTCCATTTCCAAGCGGCAGGTTTTTAACTATTCCGCCGCCCAAACCAAGGTTGGTATACTTCACATGGTCATCCAGCAGGCGGTACGTGGCAGAAAAAGAATTGAGCGCAACATTGGCCTCCACCGAGAAATCACGCAGATACCTTGTTTTCAACCGTGTATAACGGTAGTTAAGGTTGGCCTGGCCCTCGTTTTGAACGTACGACTGATTTTCACCGATGGGCACCCACACGTCCTGATTATAGGGCGGCTGCACTATTTTTTTCTGAACAATTTCGGTTCCTTTCCCCTCGTTTATTTGAGATTTCAGCACGATGGAATGAAGGTTTTCATGCTCCCTGAACGTTGCAAACAGGTTTGCATAAAGCGCCGTATTTTGCATTCGGGCAAAATCTTTATTGTCTGTCAGGCTGTACATACCATCAGTAACGCCTTCTTCAGATGCGTTACCTCCCATAATACATGTTAACCATGCATTGGCCCACTGCCCCTCTACCCGATAGCCCTGCCGGTTATACCTACGTACAAACGAATTTGAGCTTAACGAGGTGGCAGCACGTATTCCCAGCAAATAGTACAGGGTGTATTCCTGAAAATCTTCAATCACTTTCACCTCTACTTCTTCACTTCGGTAGTCCCAGCCAGCCGTTATTCCCAGTTTCTGGTGCCCGATTTGCCACATATAGCCAGGGCCTACCGTAAATTCGCTTACCATTATTTTAGCCCGTGGATCTCGATTTTGGGCACTTAATCCGGCTTTGTACCTTACCGATGCTCCAATGGTATGGTTGCCTATGCTGTGCGCAACACGTCCTTCTATCCGGTACACCTGGCGTTCCACCTGGTCGTGCCCCACGGTATCCAGCAAAATATATGGGGTACCCCGGTAGGCATTTTCAGTGTTGAAATAATCCGCAAATGCATCCCATGTACGGTCAGCCGAAAAATTTCCATACACGGCCGTACGTTTAAAAAAACGGTATTTTTCGGTGGAAAAATTAACACCATTCGAAATCCCCTCCGTCAGCACCGGCTTAAAATTGCCACTTTCATGTGCATAACCTAGCCCAAGGGTGCCGTATTCTATGGCAGGTAATGCGCGTAATGTAGCGGCATTTGCGCTGTTTGTTACCGGGTACATTACTGTGTACAAATCGGTTAAGTAAAGTGAATAGCGGGTGGAATCCTGCGCTGCAACATCGCCACCACGCCACAAGTTGGCAGCGCTCAGCCATGCGGCAAAAAACAGCAAGCGCAAAAGGCCGGGGCGTTGTATGAAGTTGTAAGAAGCACCCATGCCTGCTTATTCAAAAAAACGGGGAACCGGTACAACGTCGTGCTCAAAATCCTCGGTCGAGTTGTTGGTATCCATCAGCACCTTTCGCCCGTCAATAATTTCGGCCACTTTGCGGCGAATGCACAAACCCGATTTGGAACCTGCTTCCACCACAACATACCCGGCATCCAGCGATGCATCCAAACGTTTATAGGGTTCAAAATTTGCCTTAACGGTTTCAACGGCGTCTTCCACCAAAGCGTTTGGGAACGTGCAGTAATAACGCGTATTGTTGACAAACTCATACGGAACAAGGTTTTTTTCTACATACGATTCAATGTCTTCGGGCAGCCACGCTAGGGCTATGGCACTTCCCCCATGCACGGCGTAAGTAAACCAGGTTGGAGTATTGGCCAAGTACACCTCTACCAGGTTGGGTACCCCGGGATAGTCCGTATCGGTACCGGTTTCGGTATACAGGAAATACTCAAAATCCGCATCCCCCAGGTCAACGGGTGAATTTGTATCGCCGTTTGGGTCGCTATGGTGATTAAACCCGTTAGTGGCCAACACCAGGCTTTTACCCGGAAGCACAGGCACGTCAAACCCGTTTCCGGGAATAGTCCAGATGTTTTGCACCACCATGTGCGTAGGCTCAAGGTGTTTCCACGGACTGGGAGTATTGGCATTAGAGGCGTGTTCAACAATGCTCAACCCATCCGCATAAAGGGTATCTGCCGAGTTGTTATAAATTTCAACAAACTGATCATGGTAATTTAAACTATTGCCACTTGACAAATACCCGCTGTAATAATACTGGCTAATAACGAGTCGCCCAATTTCCGCCAGCCGCAGCGACAAAACAAAGGCAGAATCGGCATTCACCTCCATCTCGAGGTAGCCATTTAAAATGCGTTTTCGGTTGTTGTGCTCAATGTGTATGGATGCCGTTAAGGTATAAAGCCCCGGTTCTACATTGGCAAAAACCGCATGCCCAAGGGTATCAGATATCGCCTGAAATGCAATCCCCTTTATCTCATTTTTAAAGGATATGGTATGGCCCTGAACTGCCAATGCTCCCACCTCTTCCGGA
>JAUIMD010000293.1 GCA_030433225.1 Bacteroidia bacterium | reverse complement strand
CGCGTTTGTAACGGAAATCCAAATCGGGGATGGAAAGTTCGGCATGGTCCCATTTTACAGGCAAGCCGGGCTGAATAAGCAGGTTTCCGTGCAAGGCATCCGGCTGAATTCCAAACAAACCTTCCACCAGGGAGCGGGCCGTCATGCCCACCTCGTCCGCAAAGTCGCGGTACATCTCACCCCGAGCGGCATCCAGGTACGAAAGCTGCGCAAAGTTACCGGGACTGCTGCCCAGGTACATGGCATCCAGCAGGGTACTTTTCCATAAATGAAAGGCCTCATCTCCGCGGCCAGATTGCCAGTAGGAGAGTGCGGTATGCAGGTTTTCGGCCATCACCACATTGTTTATGCTCCAGTCGTAGGGTTGCCAATTAGTGGTAGAATGCACGTAATAATTGTTGTTTTCGAGCCCTTTACCGGCTACGGGCAATTTAGGCAGTTCCGCTGAAACGTATTGGGTGGATTGCCATTTCTGGAAAGGGTCGGCCACCTCCGAATCCAACACATGATAGATGGTCCACAGGGCAGAGGCATCGTGTGTACGTTGCGCCCCGCTCCAATCCTGGTACTCGGCAAACCAGCCTTTTTCCGGCAACCACAATCGGTCTTGCATGGCCGTTATAATTTTATCTGCCTCGTTTTTATAAGGAGTCGGGTCTTCGCCAATTAATTCGGCCAGTTGCGCCATCATTTTGTTGGAAAAGTAATTGTATCCGGAAGAATGTGCCACGCCGCCGCCGCTGTACTGCAAGGCATCGCTGGCCCAAATACAGCAATAGGCATCGTACAAACCATCGTCATCGCCATCAAAATTACGCTTTTCCCAAGCCATATGGCGGGTAAGTACCGGCCACATTTCGCGCACATAATCCAAATCACCTGTCCACCTGAAATGACGCAACAAGGCATCAATAAATACCAGGTTCATATCGTAGTGGTGAGGCTGTATACGGCCATTGGGATTTCGGCAAATGTAACCGCTGGTAAACATGGCGTTGCCCATTTTTTCTTCCTGTCGTGCCCAGTTGCGTTTTTCATCCGGCACGCTGGGACCGGATTCCGGTTCTGTTACCTGCGATTCGGCATAGGCGCTGAAATGCGTCACAGCACGGTCGTGCCATCCCAGTGGATCGGCTGTGTAAGGGCCACGCCATCCTGGTAGCCGAATGCGCCAGCCGATGGCTCCATGCAAATACGTAGGGTTTTCCCAAATGCCATCTGCAGCTACTGCCATGGTGGCTCCAAGGTTATTGATAAAAGGGTCTGGGGTGGAAACGTTGATGCGGTTGGCCAGTTCGCTTCGGGAAGCTTCCGCCTTCGAAAGCCACGCACTTAACTCCTTGTGGCCTGCTTCCAGGTCCTTCGCTTCTTCCGGAACAAACACCGTAAAAATAAGTGCTTCCGTTTTCCATTTATCCACGGTGGCAAGCAGCATAGGCGCATCGCTCACTGTCGACTCCATCAAGCGGTCAGGGTAGGTTATTTCATTCGCATCCACCAGCCTTAAACGGGCTTTTTTAGGCAGTATTCCACGTACCCATTTTTTATAGGAAGTTTCCGGTTCCACTTCCGAAAAGCGTTGTTCCGCAGAAGCAGAACTCCCTTTGCCAAACTGCATGGTAAAGGTGTTTTTATCCATCGAATATTCGTTGGTACTACAGTTTTCAGCCTTTAAGTAAAAAATGGATTCCGGATCGGTATTTAAATCCCCGTTACGGCGAAATTTTCGGGCATTGGCACCCCCGTAGGCAAACAGAAGTTGCAGGTCTTTTACCTCGCTTTTATTCTCTAGCTTGTAAATTACGCCCTCTTTTTCGGACAAAGCCCAAACGCTAAGCTGGATGTAGCCGTCTCCTAAAACAGCATCCTTTAAGGTATAATGCATGGAACCGGCTCTATAGCGCGCAATTACAGTATCGCATTGCGCAAACCATTTGGTATGTTGGTTAGCCTGGAAACCAAAACGCATGTTGCCTCCAAAGCCGGGCATGTAAAAGGCAAATTCGGGAAGGTCGCCGGCTTCCACCCGAAAAGGGGTGTTGGAACCGTATAACGCGCGGTTAAAACGCAGGTTGCCATTGGTGATTACAAAATCATTTTCGTCCGGGGTATACCGCAGGGTTCGTTCCTGGTTCGACCAATGGTTTTGGAGGGATTGTGCACTAAGCGGCAAGTAAAAAATCGTGGCAAGAGCCAGATACAATAAGAAGTTTTTTGGGCTTGTAAGCATGGTGAAAATTCAGTTAGCAGTAGTGTTCACCTTAAAATAATGAAATTTGTTAAGGTGGTCGTATTGTTCAATTCCCGCTAATATAGCCAATTTTGAAGGATTTAGCCGGGCTTTGACGGGTTTAAAAAATGTGAAAATGAAAACACAATGATTTACCAGATGACTACGAATAACTATTGCTTTTTAAAGTACGTTTGTAATACAAATTGTTATAAAAGCATGCCATGGATCTACCCTACATCACAGAAAAAGCGTTTGAACATAAAAATTTTGCAGAACCGGGGTTTGAAAAAGGAGAATACGAAGCCTGTGTTTTCAGGAACTGTAGTTTTATGGAAGTGGATTTGTCCCACGTGCGTTTTCTGGACTGTCGCTTTGAGGAATGCGATTTCAGCAATGCGAAGCTCCAAAGTACGGCCTTGCAGGACTTGGAATTTACCCACTGCAAGCTGATGGGCCTGCATTTTGAAACCACAAACGCACTGGGGTTTGCCGCTCGTTTTAACCACTGCCGACTTGATCATTCCACTTTTTACCAAATGAAGTTGCTGCGTACGGCCTTTACGCATTGCTCCCTCCACGGGGCAGACTTTACTGAGGCGAACCTGCAAGGCGTTTCCCTCATCCATTGCGATTTTACCGATGCCTTGTTTGAACACACCAACCTGGAAAAGGCAGATTTCAGCCATGCCCGGCACTATTCCATCCACCCGGAAAACAACCGCATAAAAGGGGCTAAATTTACCCTGCCCGATGTAGTGGGTTTGCTGGATGCTTACCAAATAAAAATATCAACTTAGTGCCAAATTTCCATTATTATTATTATTATTATTGCAAAAGGCTTATTTTTAGCTAATTAATTTTAAACGAACCAAAACATATTGCAATGAACAAACACATTTTTACGTTTCTTATCTTATTATCTGCCAGCATTTTTAGCGCAAGTGCCATGGATTTCGCTCCGGTGGGGGCAACGTGGTATTACCAGGAAGGTTCAGGTGTCGGTCCTGAAAAAGGAATAAACAGACTGGAATCTGTGAAAGATACCATGTATCACGGAAAACTTTGCCGTAAGGTCGTAAAAACTGATCGTCTGCAATGCAGTGACAGGCCAGAGGTGGAATACCTGTATACGAGCAACGATAGTGTTTTCTTTTTTGATCCGGTAGTGGATGATTTTCAGTTGCTGTATAACTTTAATGCAGATAAAGGTGATAGCTGGGAGATTTACATAAACAGTTATGATAGAGAACGTTTAGATACCCTGACAATTTCTGTTGATTCCGTGGATTATGTTGAATTAAATGGGAGCGAACTAAAACGATTGCATGTAACTTATGCCAAAAGAATCTTTGTTCCGTATGAATCACAAATCATTGAACAGGTCGGAGATATCCAATATCTGTTTAATTATATTCCAAACTGGGCAGAAGTATGTGATGGAAATCTGATGGAAGGCTTGTGTAGTTATTTTGACACTCAAGTTGGGTTGTATGAGCACCAGAATGGTTCCTTGTGTAAACAATCGACCAGGATGAACTATGCGACGGCGTATGACTTAAAAACGGAATCTGCTGACCCTGGAGCTATTGATACGACACTATTTTCATTTAGAAACGACACTTTATTTGTAAGAAACATAAACAGGGAATTCTGTTGTACAACGAATTTATTTGCAGAATATCAAAGATCAACAGATAGTCTGAAAATAAATGTAATTGCAGTAGGGAACCGATGTTTAATGGACTGTTCTTTCGGGTATAGTTTAAAATTTCAAATGGCACCATTTGACACCTTGCAGGTCACCA
>JAUIMD010000292.1 GCA_030433225.1 Bacteroidia bacterium | reverse complement strand
ATGCGGCTCCTAAAAATGAAACTTCTGCCCCTGCTGCCCCCGATTTTTCAGCAGACGATAGCGATGACGATTTGCCTTTTTAAACGGCCCGTTGTTGCGGATGTTTAATTTAATTCTTCCCCTTTGGAACCAGACCCCTATCTTACGAGTTTTTTAGCAATTGGTAATTACATTCAGCCCATAACGGCAGGCATTATTGTGTCCTTATTTGCCACCATGTTGCTGCTCATATTTTCGGCCTTTATTTCCGGTAGCGAAGTGGCCGTTTTTTCGTTAGAACCATCGGATATTGATCAAATCAGGAAAAGCTCCAACCCCCGCGAAAAATTACTGCGCAGGTTAATTGCCAAACCCGATAAATTGTTGGCAACCATACTTATTGCCAATAACTTTATCAATGTAGCCATCGTAATGCTTTCGGCTTACATTACCGGGTCGCTGTTTGATTTTTCGCAGCACGAAATGCTGGGCTTTGTTATTCAGGTTTTGGTAGTAACTTTTTTATTGCTGCTTTTTGGTGAAATTTTGCCCAAAGTGTATGCCTCTTCCAATGCCCTGAACTTTGCCCTGCTTATGAGCAAACCGCTGCAGGTATTAAGTCAGACTTTCTCTCCCGTATCGCGGCTCCTGATCAGTTCCACCAATATTTTTAACAACCGCATGGCACGTAAAGGCCAAAACCTTTCGATGGATGACCTTTCAACAGCCCTGCAATTAACTTCCGAGGAACTGGAAGAAGATAAGGAAATACTGGAAGGCATTATCAAATTTGGAAACATCAGCGTGGCCGAAATTATGACAGCCCGTGTGGATGTAATTGACCTGAACATTAAAAGCGATTTTAACAAGGTAATTGCAGTTATTGTGGAGTCAGGCTATTCCCGAATTCCCGTTTTTCAAAACAGCCCGGATAACATCAAAGGGGTGTTGTATATAAAGGACCTTATTCCACACCTGCAAAAGGGCAACACCTTTCGCTGGCAGTCGCTAATAAGACCAGCTTATTTTGTGCCCGAAACCAAAAAAATCAGCGATTTGCTGGAAGATTTCCAGACCAATAAAATACACCTGGCTGTAGTAATTGATGAATACGGCGGCACCTGCGGTATTATTACCCTCGAGGATATTTTGGAGGAAATTGTAGGAGAAATTAGTGACGAATTTGATGTGGATGAATCGTTGTTTCAGGAAGAAGCCGATGGAAGCATTGTGTTCCATGGCAAAGTGCAGTTGAACGATTATTATAAAATTACCCAGATCGATGAAGGCGATTTTGAGGAATTCAGAGGGGATGCCGACTCGCTGGCAGGGCTGATTTTGGAAACTACCAACGACCTGCCATCCAAAAACGACGAGGTGATGATATTGGAACATCGGTTTAAAATTTTATCGGTGGATGACCGGCGCATTAAGAAAATTCAATATTATCCACCGGTTCAAAAAGAAGAAAGTAATGAGGAGTAAATTTTTATGGATTTTCGTTGTGGTGGCTTTGGCATCGTGCAAACGTGCGTACGTGCCCAAACCCGCCGGTTACTTTCGCATCGATTTACCTGAAACCGTTCACTACGATACCTTGCGTAAATTGCCATATGCCTTTGAGTACAACGCTTATGCCAGGGTAGTGCCCCGCAAATTTAATGAAGAACAATCCGATTGGATCGACATTGTGTATCCGCGAATTAATGCCACCATTTACATTAGCTACAAAGCAGTGCATAACAACCTGCCCGAACTGTTGGAAGATGCCCACAAATTTGTGTACAAACATTCCATAAAAGCCGATGCCATTCAGCAACAGGTGTTTAGTTTTCCTGAGCGTAACGTGGCCGGCATTTTATATGAGCTGGATGGAAACATAGCCTCTCCATTGCAATTTTTTTCTACCGATAGTGCCCGGCACTTTATTCGTGGGGCTTTGTATTTTGATAGCAGGGCAAACCAGGACAGCCTTATGCCCTTGGTGGAATTTGTATCCAGAGATGTGCACCGCATGATAGAAACCCTACAGTGGAAATAAGGTATGGCATTAATCAGAGAGTTTACCCTGAGTACATCTACCTCTCTTTACCTGTGGGAGTTAACCGAAAATTTGCCCGAACTCTTTCAGCAAGCGCAACTGAACCCGACCGAACTGCAAAAATACAATACATTTACCGCCCCTACCCGTAAACGTGAGTGGCTGGCCATTCGGGCCTTACTTAACCAGATATTCCAACAAAAAGTAGAGGTGACCTACAATGCCATGGGCAAACCTTTTGTTACCAACGGACCCCACGTTAGTTTTTCGCACTGCCATAAATATGTAGCGGTACTTACCAGTACAGAAGCCCCGGTAGGCGTGGATGTGGAGGTGGTTACCCCCCGTGTATTGGCGGTTAAAGACCGGGTTTTGTCCGATGCCGAGCTGGCCACGCTTTCAAAAAATACCGAATTACAACAAGTTTTAGTATATTGGAGCCTTAAAGAAGTTCTTTACAAAATTGCCCGGGTTGGCCTTCTCGACTTTAGAAAAAACCTGTTTTTGTCCCCGGTTGATGTTCAAAATCCGGAACAACATGTGCAGGGACATATTTTAAAAGATGGCGTAAAAACTGCAGCGAGGCTGGCATTTATGCTTGAAGACGACTGGGTAATTGCGTGGGGAATGCAAACATATTAACCTATGATTTTTGAATCCATCAAAGCGCAGATAAGGCGCGGGGAAAAGTTGCTGGTAGTGCTGGTAGACCCCGATAAGCTAACTGTTGCCGAGGTGAAGCACCTTACCAGCATTGCAGAAGAAGGAGGCGTAAGCCTGTTTTTAGTGGGTGGCAGCATTGTTGCCAACCCGCCGGTGAAAATTGTGGATGCCATTAAAAGTGTATCCCCAAAGCCGGTAGTTTTGTTTCCCGGCAACCCCAACCAATTGGTTCCCAATGCCGATGCCATTTTATTCCTCTCCCTAATATCGGGTCGGAATCCTGATTTTTTAATCGGACACCATGTAACTTCGGCTCCCATAATTAAAAAATACGGGCTGGAGGTAATACCGGTAAGCTACCTGTTAATTGACGGAGGAAAAACCACCAGTGTAGAGTACGTTTCCAACACAAAGCCCATTCCGCAGGATAAAGTGGACATTGTTGTGGCAACGGCAATGTCGGGCGAAATGCTCGGCCACCAGATGACCTACCTTGAGGCGGGAAGTGGTGCCCTGTTTCCGGTGAGCACGGAAATTATACGCAAGGTACGGCAAAATACAAGCACCCCCCTAATTGTTGGAGGCGGTTTGCGCAATAAGGAAGAAGTGCAAACGGCACTTGAGGCCGGTGCCGATGTAATTGTGGTGGGAAATATACTGGAGAAAAAACCGGAAGTACTGCGGGAAATTGCATCCCTCTTTAAGAAGAACATTACCGCCTAAGCAGGGGCACTACCAATTAAATCCAAATCCATACCATAAAGTGAAAATCATTATTGGGCACTACCACCTGAATCCGGGTGGCGTCACAAAAATTATCCAATCGCAAATAAACGGCCTGGCGCAAATGCCCAATACCGAGCTGGTTTTGGTGTGCGATGGGCAGGGATTCAACAACCTTTCGCTGCCTGCATCTGTAACCACGTTGGCCAACCCCGCCCTGGGGTATTTACCGCAGCTGCCGTCCGCACAAGCCTTGCAGGGTATTGTAAGCAGATTGGTTGTGTTTTTTGAGAATCTGGTTCAACAGGGCGATATCATTCACTTTCATAACATTGGTTTGGGCAAAAATGTGGCCGTAACCTATGCCATGTTTTTACTGGCACAAAAAGGGTATACCCTTATTAACCATGCTCACGATTTTCCGGAAGACCGCCCTGCCAATTACCGTTATTTACAGGATGGCCTGGCATTGCTTACGGATAAGCCGCTTTCGCAGGTGCTGTACCCCAAAATGCAAAACTACTGTTTTGGCGTGCTGAATAGTTTTGATAAGCAGCGCTTGAAGGGGTTTGGCGTAGAAGCAGCATCGGTTCATGTGTGGCCGAACCCGGTAAATCAGCCCGGTGTGCCCGC
>JAUIMD010000291.1 GCA_030433225.1 Bacteroidia bacterium | reverse complement strand
GGGAAATATCAAAATGCGGATGCCCTTGCCATTGCCATTCCTGTGCATCTACTCCCAAAAAATCGGCAACCGTTTGCACATCGCGGTTTGCTACTGCATAGTACCGTTGCTGGTAAAACACATTGTCGGATGCGCTAAACATCATTTCAAAAGTTCGGGCCGGTACCCATTGTACCAAATCCTTTAATGTTGTTGCAGGAGAGTTTAGCTGCACCTCTCCTTCGGTAAACAATGCCTTACCCGCAATGGCCTGCACCAACAGGGTTTTGCCTCCCCCATTGGGCCCCGTGATGCGGTAATGTTTGCCTTGCTCAATGGCGAGGTTTAGGTTTCTAAAGCTGTAGAAATTTCCGGTACGCAGGGTACAGTTTTCAAATTTAATCATGAAATACGGCTTTATTTTTGAGCTTTAACGCGGTCAAAGGCTCCTTTTAAGGGTAAAAAATACTCGTCAAGTGCTCGCAAAAGCAGGGTTCCCTTGTGTTTGGAATACATGGGGTCACCCTTCTGCACTTTTTCTTTTTCGTCAATGTTATAAAATGTTTGCAGGTAATCTCCTATGCTTCGGTTTACCGTAAACAGCAAAAAAGCAAGGCTGCGTACTTTTACATCCACCCTGAAAAATCCGTTGTCCACCTCCCACTGTATCAGCCCCTCCATCCACTTAAGTTGTGTTGCAAAGTACGCTTTGGCTCCAATGGCTCCTACCGGGGATTTTAAATGGATGTTTAAACTGTACAGAAAATTGCTTGCCACCGGATGATCCAGGTCAAATTGGACGCGTTTTACATACACAGCCCTAAAATAACGCCAAAAATTAGGATGGTCGTCCCTAAAAACAATGAGCAGGTATTGATCTTTAAGGTCGCTACACTCCTGAATAAGGTATTCAAACAGGTCCTGCTTATCCTCAAAATACTGGTAAATACTGCCTTTGGCAATGCCTAATTGCTTTACCACATTTGAAATGGATGCATCGTGAAACGCATTGGCACTAAACTCTTTTAAAAATGCATCCCGTATGGCACGTTTTTTTTCTTCTTTTAATCGATGAAAGGTTTCTTTGGGCATAAAATATGACTAAGTGGTCACAAAAATAAAGAAATATTTCTTTAATAACAACCCGATTTTTAAACCCCTTTAATTTGGTAGCATACGTCCGGGTCACGCAATCTAAATAGCATATTAAAAGCCAATTAAACGTTTATTGTAACCCGAAATTTAATTACCTTGCAGTGCTTGATTTAATCTAAATAAAAATCTGACAGAAAGGCTTTTTCCAAATATTTAGGGATGGTGCAGCGTTTTTGCATGGCTTATTTTTGTTGGAGCTAAAAATCAGAGATATGAGCAAAATAAATTTTGTTGACGGAAATTGGTCTAAGAAAGTAGACGTTAGAGACTTTGTAATTAAAAATATCACCCCTTTTGAGGGCAATTCAGATTTTTTGGTAGGTCCAACGGCCAGAACCGAAAAATTGTGGAACATTTGTAAAGCTGCACTGAAAGATGAACGTGCCAACAATGGCGTGCGCGGCATTGATACAAAAACCGTATCGACCATCAAATCGTTTAAAGCCGGCTATATCGATAAAGAAAGTGAGGTAATTGTGGGTTTACAAACCGATGAGTTGCTGAAACGCGCCATGAAACCCTACGGTGGTTTTAAAGTAGTGCAAAAGGCCCTGTCAGAACACGGTTTAGCGCCCGATAGTGTGGTTACCGAAGCCTTTACCAAATACACCAAAACACATAACGATGGTGTGTTTGATGCATACACTGCCGAAATCAGACGGTTTCGTTCGTTGGGCTTTTTAACCGGGTTGCCTGATAATTACGCCCGTGGACGAATTATTGGGGATTACCGCCGGGTTGCCTTGTACGGAATTAACCAGTTAATTGAGTTTAAAAAACAAGATTTAGAAGATATAAAAGGCCCCATGTCGGATGCGACCATTCGATTGCGCGAAGAAGTAGCCGAACAGCTGCGTGCCCTGCAAGATATGATTGAAATGGGGAACCACTACGGATTGGATTTATCCCGTCCGGCTGAAAATGCGCAGGAAGCCGTGCAATGGACCTACATGGGGTACCTTGCTGCCGTTAAAGAACAAGATGGGGCAGCCATGTCGCTGGGTAGCGTTTCTTCCTTTTTAGACATCTATATTAATCATGATCTGGAAGCCGGACGTATTACCGAAGCCGATGCACAAGAGTACATCGATCAGTTTGTAATGAAACTGCGTATGGTTCGTCATTTACGTATGGAGGCGTACGAGCAGATTTTTGCCGGCGATCCTACCTGGGTGACCGAATCTATCGGTGGTATGTTGGCCGATGGACGAAGCAAGGTGACCAAAACCTCGTTCCGTTTCCTGAATACGCTGTACAACCTGGGCCCATCGCCAGAACCCAACATCACCATTTTATGGTCGAACTCGCTTCCACAAGGTTTTAAAGATTTTTGCGCGAAAGTATCCATCGACACCTCTTCGGTTCAATACGAGAACGATGACCTGATGCGTTGCAACCGCGATTCGGACGATTACGGTATTGCCTGCTGTGTTTCTTTCCAGGAACTGGGCAAACACATTCAGTTTTTCGGAGCCCGTACCAACCTGGCAAAAACCCTGCTTTTGGCCTTAAACATGGGGCGTTGCGAAAACACCGGTACCCAAATGGTGGATGGAATTCCTGCTTTGCAAAACGAATACCTGGATTACGATGAAGTGATTAAGAATTTTAAAATTTCCATGCAGGAAGTGGCGCGTGTATACAACGAATCGATGAACATCATTCACTACATGCACGACAAATACTATTACGAAAAGGCACAAATGGCATTAATTGATACCAATCCGCGCATCAACATTGCCTACGGTATTGCTGGTTTAAGTATTGTGGCAGATTCCTTGTCGGCCATTAAACACGCCAAAGTAAAACCCATCCGCGATGAAAACGGCCTGACCGTAAGCTTTCAAATTGAAGGAGATTTTCCAAAATACGGAAACGATGATGACCGCGTAGATTTTATTGCCCGCGATGTGGTAGAACATTTTAACAATGAACTGCAAAAACACCAGGTGTATAAAAATGCCATGTCAACCATGTCGGTACTTACCATTACATCTAACGTATCGTACGGTAAAAAAACCGGTGCTACGCCTGATGGACGTGCCAAAGGAATTCCTTTTGCACCCGGAGCCAACCCCATGCACGGTAGAGACACGCACGGAGCCATTGCTTCATTAAAATCAGTAGCAAAAATTGATTATAAGGATTCGCAGGATGGCATCTCCAATACCTTCTCCATTGTTCCAAAATCGTTGGGAGCTAACGAAGAAGACCGCATTGCGAACCTGGTAGCCTCTTTGGACGGATATTTCGGCAAAAACGCACAGCACCTGAACGTGAACGTGTTAAACCGCGAAACACTGATGGATGCTATGGAAAATCCGGAAGAGTATCCACAATTAACCATTCGAGTTTCGGGATATGCCGTAAACTTTACCCGTCTGTCTCGCGAACAGCAACAGGAGGTGCTTTCCCGCTCTTTCCACCAATCCATGTAACGTATCAACCTTTAGTATAGTAAGCACTCCAAATGCGTGAGTGCTTACCTTTTTTCACCTCAAAAAACTGCCCTCATCAGCCAATCAGCTTTTCATAATTTAAATGTACACTCGGTGGAGTCGTTTGGAACACACGACGGACCGGGCATTCGCATGGTTATTTTTTTGCAGGGATGCAATTTAAAATGCTTGTATTGCCACAACCCTGATACCATAAAAATTGAGATGGCAAACCGCTTTACCACAGAAGAGCTGGTACGGCGAGCGATAAATATGAAGCCGTATTTTGGTAAAATCGGCGGCGTAACTGTTTCTGGTGGGGAGCCGCTGTTGCAAAGTCAGGCTCTGATTCCATTATTCAGGCAGCTAAAAGATGAAGGCATCCACACCAATATTGATACCAACATTGCCTGCATCTGCTCCATAGCGGACCTGCCGCGCGGTGGCGCCACTTGCCGTAAAAATGCAGGCCATGTTCCC
>JAUIMD010000290.1 GCA_030433225.1 Bacteroidia bacterium | reverse complement strand
ATCATTACCTGGTAGGAAGAAGTGTCGTGCGTGCTGTAAACGAGTGTGTTGTTTTGGTAGATGTTTTGAAATTCCACCACCTTACTATCGGTAAAAACGGCCAGTTGCCCGTCGGCACTGTAAAACTCCAGTTCCGGGTGGTGATTTAAGGTGCTTGATTCCACATGTATTCCATTCTGCTTGTTGAAAGCAATGGTTTCAAAAATATTTACGCGGGAGCTGTCCGTGTAATAATCTTCCACTCCATAGGGATCGTTGGTTTGGTAGGCAACATTGCGCACGTACCACGCATTCAGGTAATCGTGTTGGAGTTGTGCCAGGGTAGGAGCCTCCATCGGTCTTCCCGGATTTTCCAGACTGGCCCAGCTAATTTCGGGCAGGTAAACATCTGCGCTTTTGGGGGGCGTGTGCAACATGGTGCTTCGATCGGCACCCGAATTTAAGTAGGCCAAAACAGAGCTCAGTCCAAACAAAATGAACCCGTTAACCAATAAAAAGCTTAGCACTAAAATAGTGCGGTATATGTGTTTATTCAGATGTTTCATTCAAGTTTACATCAATAATTTCCTGGGTTTTTCCTAGTGTTTCTATGCGCAAATTGTAGGCTCCGGGGGCATAAAATCCGGGTTTTAGTTCAAACGTCGCTATTCCGTCCCGGGTATATTCTTCCAATTCTTCCACCTCCGATGTTGCATGGGTTAAAGTAAGTTTTACCCGCACTCCGTCAGGTACCAATTGGTGCATAAAACTGGTAAGCGGCCCCACGGTTATATGGCGGTTGCCCTGACTTAGTGTTACCGGAATCTCGTCCAGAACTGACGTAAAGTCCAGTTCCAGCGCATTGCTTTTTGCCAGTCCGGCAATGTAGGCCTTCACCTTCCAGCGGTCGGGAAACTCGGGATGCAGAATTTTTGCCACGGCTACCCCGTTTAGTGTTTCTCCAAACGTTTTTAGCCGGTAACCGCCAGAATTGGTAATGATAAATTCCACCATCGTACCGTCGCTTATTACATTTCCAAATGCATCGGTAATGGACGATGTGCGTAACTCCAGCAACTGGTTTCCATCCGCATACAAATGCATGGCATGGCTGGAAATGTTAAAATCGGTGGCCGTAAATGGAAAAACAAGGCTGGTAAGCTCTTGTGTACTGCTGTTGTGGCAATTGGCCGATACCAGAATTTTCCCCGTTTGCGAGCGGGAATAAATGTTTTTCCAGGCCATTAAATGCTGAGTCTTTACCCGGGTGGAGTCTTTTTGCCCATAAAATTGTTCCCGAATGGTGACGGTAGAATTGCTCGGGTAGGGGTTGTCCATTGGGTCGGTTGGAATCACAACGAGCATGGTATAATCCGTATTTCCGGCCAGTATCTGCCGCGGACCAAAATAACTCTCCATCCTTGGGCGCGTTGCGGTATCCGGCAATATATGGAAGTCCCCTGAAAGTACCTCCTGTTGTTTAAAAAGCAAGCGCCATTTTACCAATCCCGCTTTTTTGCTACACCATGCCGGAAAAGCGAACCTGCAATTTTGAGTTGTATTTTCAGCCTTTAGCAGGGTGCTACCATAGGCTGTTTGCACAAAAAGTATGGGTGCCTGCTCCCCGTTAGGGGTAAATTCCAGTGCAATGTTTTGTCCGGCTACAAATGTCTTTTTCGGCGTTTGCAACTGCCATGCAGGAGGTACGTTGCCCTCGGCCCAGGCAATGGACATTGGCCCACCTACCAGGACAAAACAAAACAGCGCTATGTAGAATATTCTTTGCATTAATTGGGTTTGCCGATATAGGGGTTTACTTCTATTTTTATAAATCCTTCTGGTATGGGCTGCAACATTTCCTGTGCGTGTGCCGATGTCCGTCCCGGTGTCATTTTTTGTGCAATGGAGGCGTTGGGCAATCCGTTCACAAAACAATTTTCAAGGGAACTGTTAATCTCGTCCACCTGCCCGGTTTCCTCCAGCGTATACGTAAATCGTTGCTTTCGCTGAACTCTAACTCCTTCTTTAATAAACTGATAGTCCACCCAAATCAACTCCTTTTCAGGGGTGTAATACGAAACAATGAGCTCGGGTATGGTTACCTCCGATGTGCCGTAATTGAACAGGGTGCCGTGCAGTTGGTGCTTCACTCTTTCAAGCTTGGAAAGGGCTACGTTTTTATACAAATCGGTTGTAGCCACATTGCCGGCACATTGCAAATTAAAACGGGTGGGCTGATCGTTCAGCTCTATGGGGGTAAATTCATCCGGGTTGAAAAATTCCGGTATCGACTCACCGGGCTGTAACCAGGCAATGCCCTCAAAATCCACCCGAAAGCTGGTGATTTCTTTGGGCAACAATTTATGTTTTACAATGTATTTGGCATTGTACGATGCCAGCTCCTGGTTGCTATTGTTGTACAAGGTGGCTTTAATCACCACATCCGACGGTACATTGTCTACGTTTTGCAGCTCACCAATTATGGAATAATGCCCGGCTTTTTTTACCAGTTTGGCGGAAAGAATTTCGAGCACGGGTTGGGGAATTATGTCCTCATGATGCGTTTGTTGTGTGGTAATGCGTCGCCTTCCATGGTTAAAATACCGGGTTGTATTCTCGGTAAAAAGCTGATCGGGAGGTAGGTCGGCATCCAAGGTATTGGGTTGGATGTACCATTTCCCCTTTTTCTTTACCAGTTCGTGCGGATAGGTTTTGTCAATAATTTCCAGCGGGGTAATCCAGGTAATATGTGCCAGAGCGGTGGCTTCATTTCCATCTTTTTTCAAAACTTCCACCTGTATCGAATTGAGTTTGGCATACGAGCTCAGGAGGCCATCGGTTACCGAAACTTCAAGCATATATTGTGCCCGGGTTTTGCCGGCATCGGGGTTTAGATAGGAATGTGCCCGGTTAAACTCTTTAAAGTCCAGGGCATCGTAGTACGATATGACCACATTTTCGGCGCGTAACTGACTGGTATTTTTAACGTAAAACAGGTATGCGCCGTAAAAAATTACTGCCACTAAAAATATGGCCCATATGTGGTTTACCAGGATAAGTCGTTTTGAAAATCCCTGGTAAGCTATTGAAAACCGATAAAAATCAGGTGGAGTATTGCGGTTGAGTTTTAGGGTTTGCAACCATATCATTTGCACATTAAAAACAAAAGCCAGCAATACGGTTAGCAAAGGAATGGTGCCCCACATTATTTTAAGCCAGGGTGAAACATCTTCTTTTGGGAGGATTTTAGACAGGGGCGGTACGTTGAGTTTTTCCCACACCATAATGCCGTTTTCAAGTTGCTGCAGGCGCTGCCAGCCGCTGAAAAACAGAATAGGATCGTAGAATTTGTCGTTTGAAAATACATATTTGAGGTTGTATTTTTCGGGGACGCTTAAAAACTGCTGCAACGAACCAATGCCTTCCACACCCCTGAACTTTGAATTTTCAAGCCGTTCTACTGCCCGGGTGGTAAGTTCGGGCAGGCGGCGTGCCGAGTGGTAGTTGCCATCAACTGTCATGGCATTGGTTTGGGAGGATAGCCAAGCCATTTGGTCGCCAAAGCCCAGCGGTAAAAAGCGCCAGTGGTCGTGCTGATCCTGGCTTAAGAAATTAACGATAGGCAGCATGTTTATTTTTTGCGGTTGCATGGGCCTGAAATACCCCAGACTCATGGTGAAAATGGCCATAAACAGAAAGAGTCCGGCCAACGATCCACCTAAAACACGGTGGTAAACGGCGCCGGTTTTTTGTTGCAACCACTGGCGTAAATCACCTTCTGCAAAGCGGTAAATAAATTCGCCAATCATGGGCAGCGACATAATGGAGGCCCAAAGCGTAAAGCGGTCGAGGGTGAGAATGTTGAAAGCGTTTTCTCCCAACATTTTACGGGGTATAGGAGTTGTTCCACCCGTACCCAAAAGCGTTAATAAACTAATAGAGAGTCCGAAAAAAATATAGCGTTTGGAATAGTACCGGTAAAAGATATAAGGCAAAAGAAAAAGAATCACGCCCCAGGGAATGAGAAAAAATACCAGACCGGATGAGGTGATTTCCAGAAAATTATCTCTGCTGCCGTGCGGGATGG
>JAUIMD010000289.1 GCA_030433225.1 Bacteroidia bacterium | reverse complement strand
CGGGGGGAGCTGGCGTATGTCATTCCATACCGCAAGTCCCTGAATCTCTTTCTCAGAAGGATGTACCGGGTAAATATCCACTAAAATGGATGTGTTTTTGAGGCAATGAAGCAGTTTGCCTCCTGGGTTGTGCAGGTTATTGGAGGCACCAATTACGGCAATGCTGTTGGGGGTAAATAGTGTGGGGTGTATCATGGCTTTGGAGTAAGAATTCTAAGTTAGGGCAATTTTATGCCTTGAACCCTGCATTTTGTCACGCGGACAGCATTTGCACTATGCGGGAAAACACATTTTTGCGAACCGCAATTGCACCTGTTTTTCGAAGAGCATTCAACCTTAGCAGGAGTTTGTGCTTTTGTGGCGCGAAATCTTTACATTTTTTAATGAAACAAAAGAAGATCGCCTCCTGTCCGGCCACCATGGATACAATTAGGATATGAAAAAAGCTGCGAAATAAAACTGGTGGGTTAATATAAGGTTAAATAAATTGTAATAACGGGGAGATTTGGGCAACATGCCATTTGTGGTATTAACAGAAAATTATCAACATAAGCCATGTTATTTACACCCGGTGTTGGTTGAGATAACTAACGGTTATAAACTATGTTTTTGTATTGTAATTGGGATTTATTGCTTGTGTGTGGTATTTAGAATAGAAGTGGAAAGTTGACCGGGTAACCTTTTGTGGCTATGGGATTGATGATTCGTTGGCTTGTTTTCTGTTACTAAATAGGTGTTTTTATGTTAGAATAATGTTTCATGTTAAATAATTGTGATTATTTATGGGGGAGCCGGATAAGTGGATACGGGATACTATATTTATACTTGAAAAAATGTACTGTTTTGTTTAATCGCTGCAATTCCTAATTGTAAGTATTCAAACAAACGAGAGAAGTTTTGATCTGGCAATTATGAAAAATAAACCAACTTATGAGGATCTTCTGTTAAAGCTCCATCATTTGGAGGAAAAACTCGAGCAGCAAAAATCGGGTGTTTCTGACAAAGCGGAGCCGAACGTCCTGAAGTTCAATCAGCAAAAAGTCAGTTATGCTTTTGTTGAGTGGGACGTGAACCAAACCATCCTGTCGTGCGACAAAAGCATGCAAACCATGGTGGGGTACACGCAGGAAGAGCTTCGTGGGAAGAACATGAAGCGTTTGTTAATTGCACCGGCCTCCATTTATACCTTCAATTCCATTTTAGATGCAGCCGGGAACGGTGCCGAATTTTACCCCATCGATCTTATAACTGAAGGTCAACAAACTATACAAACTCATTTTTACAATACCCCGGTGCTTAATTACCGGGAAGAAGTAATTGCCGTTAAATCGCTGGTATTGCGTGCCGAGCAGCAGGCAGGTACCGAAGCGGAGAATGCACCCGCAGAAGAAAATTACCAGCAGCAATTGGCCGATGCCGCTGTTGAAGCCTTACTCATTGTGCGAAAAGGAAAGGTGGTGGAAGCCAATAAAGCCGCCTCAGCTTTGTTTTTACTGGAGCATGCCCGATTGCAGGGGATGCCGATACATCGCATATTTCATTCGAAAAGTACTGCGCACCTTGAGCAACTGCTTACCGGTGATGAAAGCCGGTCTGATGAGCTGATCGCCCTTTCGGCCAACGGCAAAGAAGTGCACATGGAGACCATCGCACGCAATTTCACCTACAAAGGTAAAAAAGCGAAAGTGTTGTCGTTAAGAGAAAAAAACGGGAACCCGGAAAATGAGGATGCCTTGGGCATTAATTACAAAGATATGTTTGTAAATGCCGGATTTGGCATGATTTTGTGGGACTGCGATGGGCAAATAATTGCTGCCAACCATAAATTGTGCGAAATGCTGGGGCGCGATGTGGTGGACATTATCCATAAACCGGTAAATGCCATTTTAACAGAAAAGTTGTTTGGATTTGCCAGTTTCGACTGGGATAACCTTGAAAGTGGAAGTCCGTTATCCGAAACCCTGGAACTGAAGCAGGTGGGTGGAACCCAGCTTGAGGTGGAGGTAAACTCCCGAAAAGTGAGCGATGCCTACGCCCTTTCGTTGTTTCGTGACCTTGCACACCAAAAAGCCATCGAAAAGGACCTGGAGGCACAAAATGAGCTGTTGCGGCTGGAAAAAGAGAAAGCAGAAGAACGGGATCGGTTAAAATCCGTATTTCTGGCCAACATGTCGCACGAAATACGTACCCCCATGAACGGGATTATCGGTTTTTCGGAATTGTTGAAAGACGAAGACCTTGAAGAAAACAAGCGCAATGACTATGTGGACATTATCATTAACAGCAGCAATCAGTTGATGCAGATTATTGACGACATCCTGGAAATTAGTCGGTTGGAAACGCGCCGTGTAAAAGTAAAGTACTCCGAAATAAGCATCAACAGCCTAATGCTTGAGGTGTTTAACCTTTACAACGAAAAAGCAAAAACCAACAATACCCCGCTTTACATCAAAAAAGGCTTAAGTGATGTAGAAAGCGTCATATCAACCGACACTACCAAGCTGCGCAAAATTATTTACAACCTTATTGACAATGCCCTGCGCTATACCAACGAGGGCTTTATTGAGCTGGGCTACGAGCGCAAAGGCGAAAAAATTGAATTTTACGTTCAGGATACTGGTATTGGTGTACGGGAGGAACAACTGACAAGCATTTTCGGACGTTTTAACCAGGGCGAAAAGAAATTGTCGCAGCAAAAAGGCGGACTTGGAATTGGGTTATCCATTGCCAAAGAAAATACTGAACTTTTGGGAGGTAAAATCTGGGTGGAATCCGTGTACGGGGAAGGTTCCCGTTTCATTTTTACCATACCCTTTTCCCCCGTAAATTCCGTGGATGAAAATTTTCGTTACGAAAATACCGTGCTGATTGCCGAAGATGAGGAAATCAATTCCCTTTGCCTGCAGATTTTGCTGAACAAGTACAGCGATAAAATAAAGGTGCTGGAAGCGAAAAACGGCATGGAGGCAGTGGAGTTAAGTAAAAAACATCCCGAAATTAACCTGGTGTTGATGGATGTAAAAATGCCGATAATGGACGGATTATCCGCCACAAAAAAACTACGGGAGATGGGCGTTGAAGCCCCGATTATTGCCCAAACGGCATCCACCACCGATACCGATAAACGGCAGGCCACCGAAGCCGGCTGCAACGGTTTTGTTACCAAGCCCATAAAAAAAGAGGCACTGATAAAAATACTGGACGAATACCTTGATGTGTATACCGAGGAGGTTTAAGCCTACCCACGCACTTATTCCATAAAAATACAACCGCTGGAAGGAATCAGACTTTTGTGAATCCTTTCAGCGGTTTTTGTGTTTTTTTAATCCCTTCCATTCCCATAATGCCATTTATCCACATTGTAAATTGGGCAAATCGGTTAACTTTGCGAATCTTAAAATATAGAAAAGCAAAATGAAGTTCAACAATATCCTATCTAAGTTCTTTGGAAATAAATCTGACCGTGACTTAAAGGAAATTCAACCCTACGTGGATAAAATTACCGCGGTATACCCGGCAATACAAAAACTAACCCATGATGAGTTGCGAGCCAGGTCGTTGGAGCTGAAAGCCAAAGTGAATGCCTACGTAAAAGAAGAAACCGATGAAATAGACGCGTTACGGGCTAAAATTGATACCGACGAAATTCCGTTTAACGAACGCGAAAAAATTTACGACCAAATTGATAAACTTCAGGAAAAGGCGATAGAAAAAACCGAAGAGGTGCTGGATGAAATCCTGCCGGAAGCCTTTGCCATTGTAAAAGATACCGCCCGTAGGTTTACCGAAAATGAAACTGTAGAAGTAACGGCCACACAAAACGACCGCGACCTGGCAGCCATTCATGATTTTGTTGAAATAAACGGAGAAAAAGCCAACTATTTTAACAAATGGATCGCAGGTGGAAATGAGCTCACCTGGGAAATGATTCACTACGATGTGCAATTGTTTGGGGGAGTTGTACTGCACAAAGGGAAAGTGGCCGAAATGGCAACCGGTGAAGGAAAAACGCTGGTGGCAACGCTTCCGGTATTTTTAAACGCCCTGTGTGGAAGAGGGGTGCACGTGGT
>JAUIMD010000288.1 GCA_030433225.1 Bacteroidia bacterium | reverse complement strand
AGAAAACCGGCTGGCTGCACTTATTGTCAATCTACAAACCGGAATTTTGCTGGAAAACGAAAACCGGGAGGTTTTGCTGGCCAATCAAAAATTTTGCAGCATGTTTGGGTTGGATAGTTCTCCGGAAAAACTAATAGGTACCAATAGCCTGTCTGCTATTGAAGATTCAAATAGACTGTTCAAAAAAGAAACGGGTTTCACCAAGCATTTGGAAGAACTGGTTAAAAACAAAGTTGCTTTGTTAGGCGAAGAGCTGGAACTAAAAGATGGGCGTGTTTTTGAGCGCAATTACACCCCAATTTATGTAGATGGGGTGTACAAAGGTCATTTATGGAGCTACGATGATATCACGCTGAATAAAAATTATCAGAAAAGTCTACAGGCGCAAAAAGAAAAGTACAGCAGTATAATTGCCAACATGAACCTGGGACTGGTGGAGGTGAATAAAAACGACGAAATAGTATATGCCAACCAGAGTTTCATTAATATTTCTGGATATACACTTGAGGACTTGAAAGGAAAGAAAGCCGCCCAGTTGCTGCTTTCCAAAGAGTCACTTGAGGTATTTAAAGAGCACAACATCCGGCGTAAAAAAGGCATTTCAGATTCGTACGAAGTAAAAGTGAAAACAAAAAAAGGAGAAACGCGCTATTGGTTAATCAGTGGAGCACCCAATTACGATATGAACGGAAACCTCATGGGTTCAATTGGAATTCATTTGGACATAACGGAGCAGAAAAAACTGCAGAAACAAAAAAACAAGCTGCTCGAAAACCTGGCCACACAAAACGAACAACTAAACGAATATGCCCACATCGTTTCCCACGATTTAAAATCGCCGTTGCGTAATATATCCGCACTGTTAAGCTGGACAAAAGAAGATTTTAAAGAAAAGCTCGGAACCGAAAGCCTGATGACGCTGAACCTGATGCAGGATAAGGTGGAAAAAATGGACTACCTGATTGATAATATTTTAAAATACTCTTCGATCGATAAAGGTCAAAGCGAAGCCATTCCGTTGGATTTAAACGCATTGGTAAATAAAATTAAAGACATGATTTATGTGCCCGGGCATATTTCAGTAACCATCGTAAAACCGCTGCCCACCATTATGGCCGACGAAACACGCATTCAGCAATTGTTTCAAAACCTTATGAGCAACGCGGTAAATTATTCCGACAAAGCCGAAGGAAGGGTAGAAGTAGATTATAGCGAAAATGCCACGCACTACATTTTTTCGGTAAAAGACAATGGTATTGGTATTGCCCCGGAGCATCATGAGAAAATTTTTAAGGTATTCAGCTCCCTGGGCAATCATGAAAAATCTACGGGAATTGGGTTAAGTATTGTGAAAAAAGTGGTGGACTTTTACAAGGGGAAAATCTGGCTCGAGAGTGAACCGGGGGTAGGTACTACCTTTTATTTCAGTTTATTAAAAAATAAGGCATGAAGGTAGTACAGGCCAGTAAGCAAAAAGACGGAAACTGGGAATTTCGAACCCCCAACATCCCATTACAAAATCCATTGGTGCTGGTTTTTGGCAATCGGCATCTATTGCAGCAACCAGATATTTACGCTGAGGTGAAGGCTCAATTTCCTTACCCGCATCTTTTGTTTGGATCGTCGGCGGGCGAAATAATCGATACAAGCGTATTGGAAGATTCGCTTGTGGTAACCGCAATCGAATTTGAGAAAAGTTCGTTTCACATTGAACGGGCCAATATCCTCGATAGGAATAACGATGCCATGGTACTGGGAAAAGAGCTTGCGCTTCGGTTTCCTACCCGGGGGTTAAAGCATTTATTTGTTTTGTCGGAAGGAAGTGTGGTGAACGGAAGTTCGCTAATTAATGGGCTGGAAAGTAAACTGGACGCCAACATATCACTCACAGGAGGCATGTGTGGAGACGACGCCCGCTTTGAAATGACCCTGGCCTCGTACAACGAAGCCCCCAAAGAAGGCGAAGTACTTGCCGTGGGCTTATATGGCGATACGCTGGAAATTTCGTTTGCCAGTGTGGGCGGGTGGTATCCATTTGGCCCCGAGCGCATTGTAACCCGATCCGAAGGCAATGTATTGTACGAACTGGACCATGTGCCTGCCCTCGATATTTACAAAAAATATTTGGGCGAAAAGGCATCGGAACTGCCCAGGGCCTCTCTATTGTACCCTTTAAACGTAAAAGCGCCAGACAAAAACAATGCTGTGGTGCGTACCATTCTGACTATAAATCAGCAGGATAACTCGATGATTTTGGCCGGTGATGCCCCTTTAAATTCGCGTGTACAACTGATGATGGCACCGGCCGACAACCTGGTTTCCGGGGCATATGAGGCAGCCCGCCAGGCCATGCAGCAGCGTAAACAGCCCCCTGAAATTGCCTTGTTGGTAAGTTGCATTGGCCGCAAGCTGGTGCTCGACCAACGGGTGGAAGAAGAGATTGAAGAAATACGGGAAATGGTGGGGGAAGCCACACACCTATCGGGGTTTTACTCTTACGGTGAAATGGCACCTTTTCAAGGCGAAAACACCTGTGAACTTCACAACCAAACCATGACATTAACCTTAATCAGTGAATAATGAGTCGCTTGCTGGAACGTCAGATAAAAAAGCATTTGCCCCAAAAATATAAGGATGATGTGGAGCTGCAGGCATTTTTAGAGGCCATAAAACACTCGTACGAAAATTACGATGAGCAGCTAAACATGACCAAGCATGCCATGAAAATAAGTTCGGATGAGCTTTACCTGGCCAATCAAAAACTGCGTAAAGAGGCGCAGGTACAACAGCAGATTAACGACAGTCTGCACAAGGCGGTGGAAAACCTGCAGTTAAAATCGCCCGAAAACAGCGATCAGAATATGCAGCTATCGGAAGTGGCCGGTTTTATTGAAGAACAATCCAAAAAAATGCAGGCTGCTATAGAAGAGCGCGAATTACTGCTAAAAAGCCTGGAAAAAAGAAACCAGATTTTGTCGGATTATGCTCATGCCGTTTCACACGATTTAAAATCGCCCCTGCGCAGCATCGATTCGCTGGTGAACTGGATTATGGAGGAAAACAGGGAAATGATCAACGATAAATGTTACGGTCATTTTGACCTTATTCTGAAAAACCTGGGAAAAATGGACGACCTTATTTCGGGTATTTTAAAGTATTCCACCATTGATGAAGGGGACGTGGAATTGTACAACGTAGATGTGCAAACCCTGGTGGATGAAATAATAAACGCGGTTTACACCCCCAAAAACACCAGCGTGAAGGTGGTTACGCCTTTGCCGCAGGTAAAAGGAGATGCGTACCGTTTAAAACAATTGTTCCAGAATTTAATAGACAATGGCATAAAAAGCATCAATAAAGCAACGGGTCTGGTAGAAGTGGGCTGCCACGAGAAAGCAAGTGTATGGGAATTTTTTGTGCGCGATAACGGCAAAGGAATTCCGGCCCGCTACCATAAAAAGATTTTCGAAATTTTTCAGAAAATTGAGAATGACCAGATGGCGAGTGGCATTGGCTTATCCATTGTAAAAAAAGTAATTGACTTTTACGGCGGAGAAATATGGCTCACCAGCAAAGAAGGTGAGGAAACAACGTTTTATTTTACCCTTCCCAAATAATGCATATGGAAAAACCGAATTTAAACTACATCCAACAAATTTCAGGTGGTGACAAGGTTTTTGAAGCAAAGATGCTGGAAATTGTTAAAGAGGAACTTCCACTGGAAATTACCGAATACGCCGAAAATTTTAAAGCGCAAAAATGGGCTGCCACCGCAGAAAATGTGCACAAGCTTAAGCATAAAATTAGTATCTTAGGACTTGAAAAAAGCTACCAGGTAGCCATTGATTACGAAGAAGACCTTAAATTGGGCAAAACCGAACTGCGGGCCGACTTTGAAAATATACTGGATGCAATGGTGGCTTTTATGGCTAAGCACTAACAAAAACAGTATGAATTGCATTGTAATTGACGATGAAAAAACCGCACGAATTGTAATTGAAAAACTCGTTTCCAACAATCCGAACCTGCATCTCATAAACGAGTTCCCCAATGCCATTCAGGCCATAAAGTTTTTGAATCAA
>JAUIMD010000287.1 GCA_030433225.1 Bacteroidia bacterium | reverse complement strand
CCGCTCCTCCACAAAAAGATACAGCAATGCTCGGGCGGTGAACAGCAACGCATTGCCATAGCCCGTAGCCTGCTGCCCAAGCCCCCGCTATTGATTATGGACGAACCCTTTGCATCGCTGGACAAAGGCCTGAGAAATACGGTAGTGAGTTTTGTGCGTGGATATTGCCAAAAACACAACATGCACGTGCTGCTCACCAGCCACGATATTATTGACACCTTTGTAATGGCCGAACATTTTGTGCTCATTTACGAGGGAAAAAACATTGCACAAGGCACTTTGGTGGATTTACTGGAACACAAAACCGGGGTGCATTTGCTGGAAGAGGCCGGCCTGCACAACATCGTAAAAATGGAGGTACACCGCAGGGAAGATAAAGACGGGATAGTTCTTTTAAATACCGAGAACGACACTCAGCCCGTAAAAATCGTGCAGGAACCGGTTCCCATGTACGTACTTAAAAAAAAGGAAATCACCATCTCCATTAAGCCCGATAGTATTTCGTTAGCCCTGCATCCCATTTCCGACATTTCCATGCAAAACCAGTTGCCGGGTAAAATTGTGCGCATCATTCAGCAGGAAAACCGTTGTTATTGTGTGGTTGATTGCGGTATTTTATTATTGGTGGAGGTAACCTTACGCTCGTTGAACGAACTAAAGCTGAACATTGGAAAAGAGATTTATTGCATTTTTAAAGCCATATCGGTAAAAGTAATTGGCTAAGAAATACCCCCCTGGTTGCATCCCCCGCAATTTATAAACCTCAGAAGCCGGCTAGTTGGTACTTTTCTGTTAATTTTGAGGCTTACTAAAAATATGCCATGCAACGCCCCGTTTTAGAACTTCCCAATCCACTTGTAAAATTAGTATTTGTCGGCTTATTAATTGTAGCTTCTGCCATTGTGGTTACCCTACTGGCCTTTGGCATGGGCCTGCCTTTTTTTGGGCTGGAGGCGATAATGGGAGCTTTCACAGGCAACCTTAACAACATCGCCGTTTTAAAATATTTCCAAATGTCTCAGTCCATCGCCCTGTTTATTGTACCGGCCTGGCTGGCAGGTGTTTTGTTTGGGAAAAGCACCCCACGTTTTCTGCATTTCACCCGATTCAACGTAAGTTCGCTCACCGTACTTATGGTGGCTTTTACCATGCTTGCCGCCATTCCGCTCATCGATTTTACCGGCTATGTTAACCAGCAGGTACATTTACCTGATTGGATGAATGGCTTTGAACAGTGGATGTTGCACATGGAGGAAAACGGACTTATACTTATTGAAAAGTTCACACGTGTACATACGTTGGGCGGATTGCTGATTAACATACTTATGATTGGGCTACTGCCTGCCCTGGGAGAAGAAATGTTGTTCAGGGGCACCATACAACCACTGGTTCAGAAAATCACCAAAAATGCACACGTTGCGGTTTGGTTTACCGCTTTTCTTTTTAGTGCCATGCACATGCAGTTTTTAGGCTTTATTCCCCGCCTATTGCTGGGTGCCATTATGGGCTACCTGTTGGTTTGGTCGGGGTCGCTTTGGTTGCCTATAACGGCCCACTTTGTAAACAATACCACGGGGGTTGTACTGTATTTTTTATACTACAACAACCACTTTAACCTTAACCCCGATAACCTGGGCATGGCTACCGATATTCTTCCTCTGTTGCTCAGCATCGTTTTGGTAAGTGCACTGATGTTTGGCATCAAAAAACAATGCAAACCAACGGTGGAAACCCCTGAAAATACAACCTTCTTTTACTAAACAGCTGAATACCTATGCATCCCGACAAAACCTTTCACATGCAGCGATACCTGATGGGTATTTTAATTTTAGTGAACGTTCTGGGTTTATTTAACCCCTTGTTTTTAGGCGACTCTGCCTTGTATGCCTGTATAGCCAAAGAAATGGTACGCAGTGGCAATTGGCTGGAACTGTTTGTGAAAGGGCTGGATTGGCTGGACAAACCTCATTTCCCGTTTTGGGTGAATGCATTTTTCTTTAAGCTGTTCGGCATCTCTACCTTTGTGTATAAATTGCCGGCATTCCTGTTTTTTAGCCTTTCGGTGGTGTATACCTGGAAACTGGCCCGAAAGCTCTACAACCGTGATGTTGCAGAACTGTCCATCATTATCCTGCTTTCTGCCATCCATATCATTATTTCGAACAACGATGTGCGCGCCGAACCCTACCTGATGGGGACCTTAATACCTGCCACCTACTTTTTTGTAAATCTTTACCACAAATACACCTTGCACGACTTGCTTCTGGGGTCATTTTTTGCGGCCTGCGCGGTTATGACAAAAGGCTATTTTGTGCTGATTCCCATTGTGGGAGCCATTGGTCTACAGGTAATCGGCAAAAACGAATGGAAGCAACTGTGGCAGTGGAAATGGTTAGCTGCCACTGCCCTTACCGGAATTTTTATACTGCCTGAATTGTATGCCGTTTACGTGCAATTCGACCTACATCCCGAAAAAGTGGTATTTGGACAAACTGAGGTTTCCGGAATAAAATTTGTGCTGTGGGACAGCCAGTTTGGCCGATTTTTTAACAATGGTCCTATTCGCGGAAACGGAGAACCCTCCTTTTTTATCCACACCCTTTTGTGGGCCTATGCTCCCTGGGGATTTCTGGCTTTTGCTGCGCTGTATGCCACCGTACGTAACCGAATAAAAAAACAGGCTTTTACCGAGTGGTTTACCTTAGGAGCATTTGCTCCCATGTTTGTGGTATTTTCTGTTTCCAAGTTTCAGTTACCGCATTATACCAACATTCTTTTTCCGTTTTTATCCATTGTACTAGCGGCCTATTTGCACACCATTAAAGACGCCCGCACCGTACATCGTATTCGTTGGGTACAATACTCGCAAATTTTTGTTTTTACCGTTGTACTGGTGGTACTGTATTTTTTCTTTCAGCCGGGCAGAACCTGGGTTTTTGCCTTAATCATTGCATTTACCGGAATACTTAAACTCCTGATTTTTAAGCGTACCAAACCTCTATTAAAACAAACCGTGCAACTTTCAGTACTGCTGGCCATTTTTGGTGGATTGTACCTCAACCTGCTGTTTTACCCCAAATTGCTAACGTACCAGGCCGGCGAAAATGCAGCCCGTTTTGTAAACAAAAACTACCCCAACGAAACCGTTTTTGTTCCCCGAGAAACCAACAGTTATCCCTTTGAGTTTGCCCTGATCAAACCACTGGTTCGGTTTAACCTGAAGGATAAAACACCACTTCCGCCCACGGGATCGCTGGTGTATGCGTACAAAGATCATTTAAGTTACCTGCTGCAACAGGGGCACAGTTTTGAAGTAATCAGCCAGTTTGATGGGTATCACATCACCAAACTTAAAGGCGACTTTATCCACGCAAAAACACGGGAATCCACCTTAGGACAAATGTACCTGGTGCGCTTTACGCTGCACAATAAACCTTAGTTCTGTACAAATATCGCACTACCGGAAGAATGACCTCATCCACCCAACTGGTAGGTACTGGTATGTTAAAATATTTGCTTGCAAATTTCCTTTTCCTTACATTTGAAGTCGCTATTTTTTAGGGAAATGGAATTCATTCAAATCAACGCACAATCTGATGTGCCGAAATACCGGCAAATTATCCATTCGGTGCACGCTGCTATTCGCAGGGGGGAACTGAAACGCGGCGATAAAATGCCTTCGCTCAACGCAATCAAAAACACGTTTGGTCTTTCGCGCGATACGGTACTTTCTGCCTTTAAGGAAATGCAGGCCGGAAAACTCATCACTTCCTCGCCCGGCAAAGGGTACTACATTGCCAGCACCAATGTAGAACAGGAAGAAAAGATTTTTCTGCTGTTTGATGAACTGAATTCATTTAAAGAAGATTTGTACACGGCATTTTTGGAGGAAGCCGGTAAAAAGGCCAAGGTGGACATCTATTTCCATCACTTTAATTTACACGTGTTTAAAACCCTCATCGAGGAAAACAAAGACGCGTACACCTCTTTTGTTATTATGCCCGGGTCGCTCACCCACATTACCGGTGCCATAAAAAAACTCCCCCCCAAAAAAACCTTTTTGTTGGACCGTACTGCAAATGG
>JAUIMD010000286.1 GCA_030433225.1 Bacteroidia bacterium | reverse complement strand
GACTCGCCAACGCTATCCCATTCCATCCACCCAAACAAACGAGCAGGTTTTTGTGCAAGGTGCCACCGGGGTACTTACCCGCATCACTTTTCCAACACTGAATTATTTTATTGAATTAGGTAAACAGGGGTCGTTGCTAAAGGCGGAATTAATTTTCAGGCCCGTGAAAGGCTCTTACAATACGCATGAAATACCAGAGAATACGGTGTTGTACCAAACCGATAAATACAGCGCAATGGGTACCGAGGTGTACGATACGGATGCGGAAGTAATCCAAACCGGCGAAACTTACGTGGACCATCAGTACCACGAAACGACCTACATTAAATTTGATGTTTCGGAATACTTCCGCTACGATTTTCTGGACCAGTATTACGATGAGCAAAAAGGCTTTTTGCTGGGCATGTTAAGCCCTGACTATCGCAGTTCACTCAATCGCCTGGTGCTTTCCACCCAAAAAGGAGAAGGGTACAAACCCATGCTACGCGTGTATTACATTTTATACCAAACAGAATAGCAGGCATGAAAAAGCTTTTTATCTTTCTTTTTTTGTTGGGAATGGTGAGCAGAGGGTTGCTGGAAGGGCAACCCAGCACAGGCTCGTTATATTCAGCCATGGGCTTAGGTACCATTGATGGAAACGGCTCCGGGAAAACACGGCTATTGGGAGGTACCGGTATTGCCCTGCCATCTGTCGGTTATTTAAACAACAGCAATCCGGCGTCGTTTGGTGCCATTGAAGATTTGAAATTTATGTTTGAGGCCGGGTTCGAAGGGCAAAGTACAACCTATACCACCAGCGATTTGCAACAACAATTCAGCTCCACCAACTTTAACTACCTGGCTATGGGGTTTCAGTTTAACACGTACTGGAAAAGCAGCATCGGTTTAAAGCCTTTTAGCCATGTAGGTTATAACATTACAACCAGCAAATACATCGAAGGTACCACACAAACATACGACACCTATTTTACGGGTTCGGGAGATGTTACGCAATTGTATTGGTCGCATGCTTTTGTTCCAATAAACAATCTTTCGCTGGGCATAAACGTTTCGTACTTATTTGGGAGCATACAGCAGGAAGAATCCGTGATTCCGCCCGTAACCTATAAGGAAGAAGTGTTGACACGCACCAAATATGTAAAGAGTTTTTACACCGATTTTGGAGTACAGTATACTTTTGAACGCGAAAAGATGAACGTGACTTTAGGAGCCATTTACGGACCTGGAAAGCAACTGGGGTCCAAAAGTGAGTTTTCTCTTACCAACAGTTACGATACCATACGAACCGAAACGGTTGAAGATGCCACCAAATACAGCCTGCCTCAAAAAGCCGGAGCAGGGATTTCGGTACGCTCAAAAAACAACAATTTTGTGCTTTCGTTGGATTACCGCTGGGAGGATTGGGAAAATGTGAAGTTGGAGCGTATGGATGCCTATTTGAAAAACAGCAACCGCTACTCATTAGGGATGGAGCTGGTGCCGCAAAAAACCTTAAATGACCCCTACTTGCGCAGAATTCGCTATATGCTGGGCGCCTATTACAACGACTCCAATATTAAATATAAAGGAACAGCGATACAAGAAATGGGGATGAATCTGGGATTTGGCTTGCCCTTACGCGGCGGAACATCATCGCTATATTTCGGGTTTGAGGGTGGACAAAAAGGTAGCACTAACCTGGGTTTGGTTCGGGAGAATTTTTACAAGTTCAATGTGAGTTTTACCCTTTCCGACACCTGGTTTCAAAAACATAAATTTAAATAGACATGCTTTAGTTGGCATCGGTTTCGTAATTTAGTGTTTGTTTATTACACGTGGAAAACGGCTTTGTATGCCGTTTTCCCTTTTTTAGCCCCCTTTTATGGCTTATTTACCCCAAGTAACAGAACGCGTTCTCACAGTTCCCCGCTTAAGGCTTTTTATTCCCTTTGCTTATTGCTAAATTGGAGGCATGGCAAATTCATTTATCCGTTCCATAACCGATGCCCCATTTATGCTGGATGCATCTGATTTAACCGAATCGCGCTTGATTCAGCAATGTTTTGATGTGGTAGGCGTTTTTGTTGCTGCCGTAGATTTGCAGGGATGCGTTAGTCTGGTAAACCGAAAAGCACTTGAAATACTGGAACTGCAGGATTCGGATGTTGTGGGAAAAACGTTTGTCGATACCTTTATTGATGCCCCGGAACAGGAAAATACCCGGCGTGTATTGCAGGAAATAATGGAAGAAAAAGCGGTGCAAACCAACAGCGCCCAATACAAGCTGCGTGCGGCCAATGGCAAGGTAAAAATTTTAGAAGCCCGAAATATACTGATACGCAACCGGCAAAACCATGTGCTGGGAATACTTATTTCGGGCAAGGATGTAACCGGCTTTGTAAAAAGTCAGCATGCCCTGCAAAACGATTTGGAACTGTACCGTGTACTGGCCAACAACATCCCTGACATTAACCTTTTTCTGTTTAATAAGGAGTTGAAATTTATATTGGCCGAAGGTACCGAAATGAAAAATAACGGTTTTACGCGTAACAGTTTCGAAGGACGGTTGCTATCCGAAATTTCCTGCGACACCACCCGAAACCTGTGGGAGCCCCTTTTTAAAAAAGCCTTGGGGGGAAGCGAGGCATCATCCGAATACCGCTACAACAATTACTACTACCTAATTTGGGTAATACCGCTGCAAAACCAGCAAAACGAAACGTATGCCGCTATGGCCATTACCCAAAACATAACCGACGATAAACGGGTTGAGCAGAAATTAAAACGTTCCAAAGAAAATGCAGAAAAGGCCAACCGGGCAAAAAGCGAATTTCTGGCGCGGGTAAGCCATGAAATCCGTACCCCCTTAAATGCCATTTTGGGATTTACCGAACAGCTCCACCATACACCCCTGAATAAAAAGCAAACCGAATATGTAAAAATCATTGATAAATCTTCCGAACATTTGCTTTCGCTGATAAATGATATTCTGATTCTCTCGAAAATTGAAGCCCGGCAAATTAATTTTGAACACACCCCTTTTTTGGTGGAACATACTTTGCAGTATGTGTATAATGCCCTGTTGGTAAAAGCAAAAGAAAAAAATCTGTCGTTTACCTATTCAGTGGACGATACGCTGAACCAGGTATTGTTAGGCGATGCATTTCGGTTGCGCCAAATACTGATGAACCTGGTAAGCAATGCGGTAAAATTTACCCAAAACGGCTATGTGGAATTGCGGTGCTTTGCGGTGGATGAACGCGACGATGAACTGAGTGTACGGTTTGATGTAATTGACACCGGTATTGGCATAAAAAGTGACCAGTTGAAAACAATTTTTGAGCAGTTCAGGCAGGCCGACTCCAGCATAACCAAACAATACGGCGGTACGGGCCTGGGGTTAACCATTTGCAAAAACCTGGTTGAAATGCAAAGTGGAAACCTTTCGGTTAGCAGTCAGCAAGGCATTGGTTCCACCTTTACCTTTGTTATACCCTATAAAAAAGGCAAAGAAACCGATATCATTCCCGATAATACCGGCACTGTTGACCGGGAAAAACTGCAAAACAAACGTGTATTGCTGGTTGATGACGACAGTGTAAACCGCTTGTTGGGAAAAACCATTTTAGAAAAATTTAATTGCCGGCTGGATATTGCCATAAACGGGAGCGAGGCAATTCAAAAACTCAAACACCATACGTACGACATTGTGTTGCTGGATATCCATATGCCGGATATTAGTGGAACAGATGTGGCGCGTTTTCTACGTTTTGAGATGAAGGATAAATCCACCAAAATGGTTGCCGTTACTGCAGCGGTAATGAAGGATGACATCCAACGCTATTACAAAGCCGGGATTAACGATTTTTTGGTGAAACCGTTTAAGGAAATTTACCTGTTTAATAAAATGTGTGAGGTATTGCAAATTCAACAACAAACCTACCCCAAGGCACGCGAGGAAATACTGCTGAAGGAGGCACTTAGCCCTAAATTGTACAACCTTACCGAGTTGAAACAAATGACAGGCAATACCCCTGAACTGATGCAACAGATGCTGCTCACATTTGAAGAAAATTCGTTGAAAGCCATTGCCGCGTTTGAG
>JAUIMD010000285.1 GCA_030433225.1 Bacteroidia bacterium | reverse complement strand
GTGCCATATAATTCCTTTTTTTATTCCTTTGTTCAGCGTGTTCTCTATTGCTTTGGTGGCAAATATCTGAGGATAACGCATAATATGCTTTTCCATCCCATTTGTTTCTTTCACATAGGCAATGGCATACTGTAAAAGAAAAGCCAGTCTTTCTTTTTGGAATAAGGAAGTACAAATACGGTTTGTCGGTGTATTGGGATTTTTATTGATAGCAAACTCTTTCGATGTTTTAATCATCCATAAATTATTGTCTTTTAGGACTATATTCTCTGTTTCTTCATCTACAGGTTGAAGCATTGCATCTACATCGAACTTTTCTTCCTCCCGAAAATAGTTGAACGGAGGTTTGTTGTACGATGCTGTTGCATAAAAAGCCCCTTCAATCGGTTCCGGCGAATTGTCATCGTACTCCATATTGTTAGAGAATACCATTAATTGGGTCAGGTTGACAAATTGGCGAAATTTCTTATTTCTAAATCTGGTTTGAATCCTTTTATGTTCGGCAATTATCCCGTCACGATTGTTTGGTTTTTTTACCTCGATGAAGGCCAATGGCATTCCATTGATCAATAGGATAATGTCTGGTCTAAATTCTTCATCATCCTTTTTGTAGGTTAGTTCGGTTACCACATGAAAACTATTGTTGCTGAAATCCTCAAAATCAATCAAACGAACATCTGATTTTTCTGTGATTTTTTCATAGAACGCTTTTCCTACATCCTCATTTTCCAATGTTAAGGATAATTCATCGTATATTCTATTGCCGTCAGATTCCGTTAAACCAGGATTTAAGCGTAAAACATTCCCTTTAAAAATGTCGGTAAAGCTATTGGTTGACTCATCCCAGGTTTGCTCTGATAAGGAAAGGTATTTATAACCTAATCGAATCAGGTGTAATATGGTAGGAATTTTGACCCTAGAATCTTCGTTGAATTTCATGTTTAGCTATCAGATTAACGGCTTTAATTCGGTATACTGTGGAGACCTAGCTTCAAAAATAATAATAAAAGGAAAATAACCACCATAAAAGGAGTATTCCGAATCAATGGGCTTTGCCTATAGTGTGAACTTTGAATATTCGCCTTTAGGATTTTTGTAGTCTGTTAATTCCTACAAACCCTATGTTTCTCCTTTCCTCTTTTCATGCACATACGTTTCCATACTTATTGATCTTTGAGGTTATTGACCTCAACAAATGGTTTATACCTGCGGTTTAATTTCCCTTGCGGTGGAGTGTACTATTTTTGAGTGGCTAAAGAAAATAGCAGCTGGTTTATTGGAATGGGGAACAGATTATACCTGATGAAACCTTCTTGCATGTTTTACTTTATGGAATTAGGTCATAATGTAAGCTTCCTCGAAAATATGACTGCAAAATTTAGTAACACTTGTTTTGGCGATAAAATCGTTGTCGCAATACTCACATCTTTTAATTACTTCAATTTTGCTGCTCATGAAGAAAATGTCTTTAACTGATCATAACTGTCGTATACTATCTAAGACAGTAATTAACTGCCATAATTTCGCCCACACGTATTTTACCATATGTAATTTGGAAATTGGGCAACAAATAATAGCTAAAAATATATTAACTACAAGTAAATGAGAGTAAAAGGAAAATGAAAAGGAGTGATTTACTTTCCGATACAGAAATTCTTAAAAATAAACCCAAGCATTTCGTCGGTGGATATGGTGCCGGTTATTTCACCCAGGTAATGCATGCATTCGCGAATATCCTGTGCAAGGAAATCGCCTGTAATGCCATTTGCTAATCCATCCAATGCACGGCGTATGGCCTCCAGTGCACGTACCAAAGCTTCGTAATGGCGGGCATTGCTTACAATTAAACTGTCGGACTCCAGCCGGTCGAGGTTGGCATGTTTTAAGAGCTTTTGCTCCAGTACATCGATTCCTTCGTTGTTTTTGGCAGAAATAAAAACCACGTCGTAGTTTTCAAATTCTGGTTTTTGGGGTGTTGCATCGAACTGGTCTGCTTTGTTGCCAACAATAATCAGGTGTTGGTTTTCAATCGCTTCTTTTACCCGATCGAATTGTGTGAACCAGGTGTGCGAAGGCTTGCTCAAATCCACCAAAAGTAGTACGATGGAGGCTTTTTTTATTTGCTGAAACGTACGTTCAATCCCCAGATTTTCAATGGTATCGTCCGTTTTGCGTATGCCGGCAGTATCGATAAAACGAAATTCTACGCCACTCACATGAATGGTGTCTTCAATTACGTCGCGTGTAGTACCGTGTATGTCCGAAACAATGGCTTTTTCCTCCTTTAAAAAGGCATTTAAAAGGGTGGATTTTCCCACATTGGTTTCCCCAACAATAGCCACAGGAATTCCGTTTTTCAGGGCATTCCCAAGCTGGAAGGAGTGGGCGAGGGAGGCAATATGCTTTTCCACCCGGGTGGCAAGGTTGGTAAGCTGAGCACGGTCGGCAAATTCTACCTCTTCTTCGGCAAAGTCCAGTTCCAGCTCTATCATGGCAGCAAATTCGAGCAGCTCGCCACGTAGCCCTGCCAGCTCTTTGGCAAAACCTCCGCGCATTTGGTCCATGGCCATTTTATGGGCAGCGCGCGAATTGGCCGCAATTAAATCGGCAACCGCTTCGGCCTGCGATAAATCCATTTTACCGTTAAAAAATGCCCGTTGCGTAAATTCGCCGGGTTGCGCCATTGAAGCGCCGTTTTCTATTAGCAACTGTATGATTTGTTGCTGTATGTAGGAAGATCCATGACAGGAAATTTCGCACATATCTTCCCCGGTAAACGATTTTGGGTTGCGAAAAACCGAGATCAACACTTCATCCACAATTTCCGCCCCGTTTTTAATTTTGCCAAAATGCAGGGAGTAACCGTTTGAATCATTCAACTTCTTTTTTCCAACCGGGGTGAAAATTCGCTCGGTTATGGATATAGCCTGCGCTCCAGAAACGCGGATTAATGAAATGGCACCGGTTGAAGAACCTGTGGCAATGGCACAAATGGTGTTGTCTTGAATCATGCTGCAAAAATAGAAAAAAGCCCCACACCCTGAAGGAAAACCCTACTTTGATGCTTGGGTGGGGGTATTTACTGTTAGGCTTTATCGTCCTGACTTTCTTTGTATTGTAAAGGTGTTTGATTAAAATGCGCCTTAAAGCATTTGCTAAAATACGAATGATTGGTGTACCCCACCATGTACATAAGTTCGGCAATTGAAAATTTTTGTTGCCGTAGCAACATGGCCGCTTTTTTCATGCGTATGGATTTAATGTAATCCACTGGGGAAAGGCCGGTAAGTTGTTTGATTTTTCGGTACAACTGTTTGCTGCTCATCCCTGAAAGTCTGGACAAGCCGGACACATTTAAATCGCTATCGGCCATGTGCTCCTCAATGAGGCGGGTAATGTCGGCCAGTATTTTTTCATCCAGCGAAACGGTATCTGAAACCTGTGGTGATGCAATTTTTTCCAGCCGTATTTTGGCTTCCAACTCCTGTTTTTGCGTAAGCAATTGATGTAGGCGCGAAAGTAAAATCTGTGGCTCAAAGGGTTTTTGTAAAAACAGGTCCACATTCAGGTGGATGCTTTCCATCTCACTGTGTTTGTCGTTTTTACCGGTTAGCACAATTACTGGCAGGTGGATAAATGGCGCCTTTTTTCTAAGGATTTTCAGCATTTCCAACCCATCCATCTGAGGCATCCGAATGTCTGTTACCAAAAGGTCAGGGTGCAGTTCCTGGCACCGATTTAGCCCATCCACCCCGTTGGTGGCCAGGTGGCACTCAAAGTCATCTTTCAATACATCGTGCAAAAAGTTGGCACTTTCGGTATGGTCATCCACCACTAAAATGAGGGGGCGCTTTCCCTTGGCGGGCGTGCTGGCTGGAACCGATTCGTGTGTTGTGGAGGAGGAAGTTCCGTCGTTCACCCCAGTGGCAGGTAGCTGTACAATAAAAGTACTTCCTTGTTCCTCAGCAGACTGAACATTAACCGTTCCTCCCAAAAGTTCGGTGTACGTTTTTACCAGGTAAAGGCCAATACCCGATCCTTCAACCGATTTGGCGTTTTTGGAGGATTGATAAAAGCGTTGAAAAATATACGGAATGTCGGCAGCAGGAATA
>JAUIMD010000284.1 GCA_030433225.1 Bacteroidia bacterium | reverse complement strand
CGTGGCGGCTTCCAGGTCCACATTGTCGTACCCGGCACCGGCCCGCACAACAATTTTAAGGTTTTTAGCCGCATCCAGTACTTCGGCGGTAATTTTGTCACTTCTAATTATCAGGGCATCCGCATCTGTTACGGCATCCAGTAATTGTTGTTTCTCGGTATACTTTTCCAATAAGGCCAGTTCAAATCCAGCAGCATCCAAAACAGTTTTTATTTTTTGGATGGCAGCAGGAGCAAACGGCTTATCGGTGGCTACTAAAACTTTGGCCATGTTCTTCTTTATTTTTAGAAATTAAATTTTTGACTCAAAACGCTTCATGGTTTCCACCAGGTGACGAACGCTTTCTAATGGCATGCCGTTGTAAATAGAAGCACGGAATCCACCTACGCTACGGTGACCTTTGATTCCAACAATGTCTTTGTACGCTGAATAGGATAAAAACTCAGCTTCCAGTTCTTTGTATTCGTCGGTCATAATAAAAGTAACGTTCATCAGTGATCGGTCGCCTTCGTTTAATACCGGGCTGCGGAACAATTTATTTCTTTCAATTTCATCGTACAGCAGTTGTGCCTTTTCTTCGTTAATTTTTTGCATGGCTAAAACGCCTCCTTTTTGGTGGTACCACTTAAAAGTTTGCAACGAAGCATAAATATTTAAGCAGGGAGGAGTGTTAAACATCGACTCGCCTTTTACGTGCGTACGGTAATCCAACATGGTTGGAATAGGCTTCACGATTTTTTCGAGAAAATCCTCTTTAATAATTACGAAGGACACACCAGCGGGGCCGGCATTTTTTTGCGCGCCACCGTAAATAGCGGCATATTTTGAAACGTCAATTTTACGGGAAAAGATGTCGGAAGACATGTCAGAAACCAAGGGAATTCCTACCTCAGGATCTTCCTTTAACTGCGTACCATAAATGGTATTGTTGGTAGTGAAATGGAAATAATCCGCATCGGAAGGAACGCTATATCCTTTAGGAATGTAGCTGTAGTTTTTGTCTTTCGACGATGCTACGACCTCAACATCACCAAAAAATTTCGCTTCTTTAATGGCTTTGCTCGACCACGCACCTGTATCAAGGTAGGCCGCCTTGGTGTTTAAAAAGTTATAGGGAATCATGCAAAACTGCATGCTTGCGCCCCCTCCTAAAAACAACACATCGTACCCTTTGGGCACTTCCAACAACTCCTTAACCAAGGTTTTTGCCTGGTTTAAAATGGCCATAAACTCTTTGCTACGGTGCGAGATTTCCATCACGGATAAACCGATACCGTCAAGGTTTAATACTCCTGCAGCTGTGTTGGCAATTGCATACTCTGACAAAATGGAAGGTCCTGCATAGAAATTATGCTTTTTCATATTCTTATAAATTAATTTTTTAACTGTCTTTCAGTAAATGAAGTACGCTGGTTTTGTTCCCCTTTACACGTGTAGGCGGGTGGAAATTTGCTGTTTGGCTCCATCAAAATTTTCGCTCCCTTGCCACGCAGTAAAATTTGGAAGCACAAAATTAATCATTTATAATTTACTGAGGCATTTGTACGCAACTAATTACACGAATATTTGCAAGTTTTATGACATTCGTCATGAGCATACTGACAATCCAAAAACAAGATAGGATTTTAGCGCTTTTCTGATTTGTTAAAATTCGGCATTCATCCATTACAATCACACAAAATAGTTACTTATATTTGTAGTTCAAGGATTCAGAAAATTACATGGATAAAGTTAAACTAAACGTTCTTGGACTGTCGTACAACCACTCAAACTCCGGTGCATATGCGCTGGTTTTAGCCGAAGAAGATGGAAAAAGACGTATCCCTATTATAATTGGAGCGGTAGAAGCACAGGCCATTGCCATACAGTTGGAAGGGCTGACCCCTCCCCGCCCCTTAACGCACGACTTATTTTTTTCCTTTGCCGAGGCGTTTCGCATACATGTGGAAGAGGTGATTATTTACAAATTGAAGGACGGCATCTTCTTTTCGGAACTGATTTGTGATAACGGCAGCAACCGTATCAGGATTGATTCCCGCACCTCAGATGCCGTGGCTCTGGCCCTGCGTTTTAAAGTGCCCATTTACACCAGCACCGAAATAATTGATGCGGCCGGTATCATACTGGACGATGAGGGCACAAAATCGAAATACGAAAGCACGGAAAACTTAAGCGACACGCCCGCTGACAAACCCGGCATTTTAAAGGAAAACGAGCTTAAGGATTTTGATATGGACGAACTGAATGAATTGCTTCAGGACGCCATTGAGAATGAAGATTATGAACAGGCCTCCATCATTCGCGATGAATTATCGAAACGGCAGCAACAGTAATCACGCTTAAACACTAACCTCACAAAGCCATGCGCAGGAAGGAGTTACATCGTTTTTTTGGAATACTCCTTGTTTTTTTCGGGCATACCGTTGGTGTTTCAGCCGCCACCTTGTACAATGCGGCCACTTCCCCCCTTATACAAAGCCAGGGCCTTAGCGCCGGCAGTTTATTGCGCGGTATAGCGGGCATTGTTGTAATACTTAGTATCGCCTTTTTATTCAGCAGAAACCGCAATGCTATTCCGTGGCGCACCGTGGGCATTGGCCTTGCTTTGCAGCTTATGCTTGCCCTGGGCATCCTGTATCTTCCCTGGGTCGAAAATACCTTTGAGTTTATGGGAAGCTTATTTGTGCTGGTGCTGGATTTTACCCGGGCTGGCAGCGAATTTTTATTTGGAAACTTGATAAATGTAGATCAAACAGGCTACATTTTTGCATTTCAAATTCTACCCACCATCATCTTTTTTAGCGCACTTACCAGCCTCTTATTTTATTTGGGCCTGATTCAAAAAATAGTTTCCCTTTTGGCCAAAGCCATGAGCTGGCTGCTGCAATTAAGTGGTGCAGAAAGCCTTTCGGTAGCCGGAAACATTTTTTTGGGACAAACGGAATCGCCCATGATGATAAAAGAATACCTTGAAAAAATGAATAAAAGCGAAATTTTCCTGGTGATGACAGGTGGCATGGCCACTATAGCCGGGGGAGTTATGGCAGCTTATATTGGTTTTTTGGGCGGAAACGACCCCGTTTTGCGCCTTGCCTTTGCCAAACACCTGCTAACTGCGTCCGTTATGGCGGCTCCTGGTGCAGTTGTGCTTTCAAAAATACTGGTTCCGCAAACCGCACCCGTTCAACGCGAAGTGGCCATTGCCAAAACTGAGGCAGGCAGCAATGTGCTGGATGCCATATCTAACGGCACTTTGCAGGGGCTTAAGCTGGCCGCCAATGTGGCTGCCATGCTGCTTGTATTTATTGCTTTTATTGCCTTTGTCAACTATATTCTGGCGGATTTTATTGGCGAGAAAACGCAGGCCAATGCGTGGGTTTATCGCATAAGTAACGGGCAGTACGAGGCATTAAATGTGCAGTTTATATTGGGCTATGCTACCGCCCCGTTTATGTGGCTAATCGGGGTACCCACTGCCGACATCGCCTCTTTGGGACAACTGCTTGGCGAAAAAATTGTGGTGAATGAGTTTATTGGATACATCAGCCTAAACACCATGCTGAAAGAAGGTGCCATCACCTACGAAAAATCGGTATTAATGGCCACCTACATGCTGTGTGGTTTTGCCAACTTCAGTTCGGTTGGCATTCAAATAGGGGGTATTGGCGCCCTGGCTCCGGGAAAACGTCAATGGATTTCGGAGTTTGGCCTTTTGGCACTATTGGGTGGGGCGCTTGCCTCCTGCCTTTCAGCAGCATTGATTGGCATGATTCTTGGCTAAGCCCGACTACCAATTCCCCGGGAATACTGCCTTAACTATTTTACCCGTTTAAAAGAAAACAGCTTTAAAATACGGTTGGGCAAGGGTTTATGCCCACGTTTGCGTAGGTCGAGGTACCAGCCCAGGCTCTTTAACAGAGGTACTTTATGCGTTTCAACAAACTCAATCAACGTACCTTCCGGAGCCTGAATGTACGAAAAACTACCGGCGGCTTCTCCCATATCAAAAGTATCCATGGCTTTGGCGCTGTCAACCGTAAAGGGGTAGCCTTTCTCCTGTACCAGCTCGCGTAGCGCATCCATGCCGTTAATATCAAAGCATAAATGAATAAAACC
>JAUIMD010000283.1 GCA_030433225.1 Bacteroidia bacterium | reverse complement strand
GCTCAGGTTATCAATAGATGCTACAAACATTTCGAGGTTTTGAGTTTCAGGCTTCAACATTTCGTCGTTAAATACCGCATCGGGCTTACTGAAAATACGCGCCATAAAGTGCGTTACAAATTTCAGGGTAATCCGGTAGCCCAACATGCTTGCATCCACTGCTTTGCCGTTGTGCGTGAAATCTGCAATTTTTTCCAGGTATCCGTTTTTAATCAGGAATTCCGGATTTCTTTCTTCCACACTCATTCTACACCAGATTTCAGGAATCAGCAGACTCACATCGTGATCCACCTTGTAATTTGGCCCCACATAACCGGCTGCAGATACAAACCCGCTGTAACCTGTAAGTACATACGACAGGAAAGCATTGTTCAGGTCAGATGCCGGCAACAGGTTGTTGAATGGCCCTTTTGTTAATGCACCCTCCGATCCAAAACCGGTTGTTGAAGGAGATTTACCGGTGATGCTACAGATGTAATCGATAAATAATTCGGGCAACTCCTGGTAATGAATTGGGTTATAAACTGCCAACGGAGGCACATTGTTTGCCTTATCTTCAGGGTTGTTTCTACGGCCGGGAAGGGTCGCATTTACCGGATTGTATACCGCTTGATTCATCGGTATTTTACGGAAGATACGGGTAGCCACATCCGCTACATAGGCTCCAATAGGGTCTACCAGGTCAGGACGAACCTGCAGGTATCTTGGGTTTTTGGTGGGCGCTCCATTCACAATGCGAGGCTCAGATGGCACCACCAGGAACTCAGGCTTATCGCTTTCCAAAAAGTCATTAATCAGCTTACGTACCGGCTCTGTATAAAGTTCAAAACCAATGGCATCCTCTTTAATTTCTTTTACCTGCTCACGTGTCAGCGGCTCAAAGTTCGACAGGAAAGTATTGGGCGAAGAAAGATCCTTTTCTCCCTGTTTGTCGTACCCTTTAATAATACAGTCATCGGGACGTTGAAACAGGCGCGACTCACAGTTTTTCACCAGTTTAACGCTTGGGTTTTTGTACTCCGGATTTAAGTTTGGCAACGCCTTGGCATCCAATACGATTGAAGCAGTAATATCATCTTCGTATTGCACCTTAGCCGATGGGTTGTAATCCTGACGCAACAGGAAGATTCTCCATGAACCATCCTTATCGTGCCCAACGCGCAGGTAGTTTGATAACAGTTTATTGTTCTGGAATTTAAGCTCATTGCCCGGTACACCGTTTACTTTATCCACCGAGAAATACTTACGCCAATCTTCGTCCCACTCCTGGCTGTAATTGTTTTTAATTACATAAATAAGCACTTTAATGCGTTGTGGGAAAGAAGTTAACCATTTGTTGTATTCATCGGTATACTCTTCGGCGGGGGTTAATAGTTTAATTACCGAACCCAGCGATCTTTTGGGGCTTAAAATGGGGCGCGTTTTATTAACCGAATAATCGGCAGGCACCTTAAAGCGGGTTGAAAAGTCGAAATTCATGATCTCTTCCACCATGTCCAGGTCTTCGTTCAGGTCGTTTATCATAACGGATCCCTGAATCATGGCATCTGCAATAGATTTGGAAATCTCTGATTTTCCACCACCGGATACGGTACAGGGTTTGTGACAAAGGGTTCCTTCTGCCACGGTACCTACCAGGTGCCACTTAGGTCCTTCAATGCGCTTACGCATTTCTACTTTGTACCCGGTTGGGTAAATGTAGTGTTTGTACGGAAGCAGTTTTATGCTTTGAGGCTTGCCGTTATTTAACCAGGCAACCGACTGCTTTAACAGGTCAAACTGCGCATCTTCAGGCACATACACTACATCAGGGTGCTTTTTATCCAGTGCATAGCCTTCTTTTTTCAAATTCAGCATATCGCCATACTCGTACAAAAAGGTGGCGAAGTTCATTCCGTTGGATGGCAAGCGATTGTCCAGGTAAAACTTCTCACCCAGGTTGTAGCTTCTAAACGCCATGGCACCCCCGGCATGCTCTTCTTCCGCCAGCCCGTAAAGGTTGGCCGAAAATCCAATCATGGTTTTTACCTCTTTTTTGCAATACCCGTAATAGTTATCGGCAATTAAGGTAACTACCACCCCTTTTTCATCGCGGCAGGTAATTTTAAATGCACCACCGTCGTTGTATTTTTCGTCTTCTTTCTTCCAGCACATGCTGTCTCTGCGCTGACGCTCCGTTGCATTGTCGTAATGTGGAAGTCCGAGTTCCTTTTTCGTTAATTGTGTTAAATGCGGTGCCAAAATTACACACCCGGTGTGGCCGGTCCAGCTATCAGGCGAAAGCGCCGCATCGTTTTCAGGAAGGAACGGATCACCGGCATTCCCGAAAATAGATTCAACAAAATCGAGGTTTGACACCAGGTTACCGGGAGCCAGGAAACGTACTTCCATTGACTTTTCTTTCATTACACCGGGTACTTCAGGCACCACTATCGGGCGAAGCATCAAACTCACAAAAAGTTCAGCAGGGGTTTCTTCTCCGGCAGTAAAAGGTAATTGCATCAGCTCTTTGGGCGGATTTAAGGCCGCTTGCAACAAGCCACAAAAAGTTACCTTGGGTACCGACTTTTTATCGTTAGGAATGGGCAAGCCCCCCTCACATATATGGAACACCCCTTTGGTAGTACGACGGTCTTCTTTGGGATTGTTTAATATACCTTGCGATGTGCGGTATGATTTTACAATGTTGGTTTCGTAAATATCTTCGTTGGGTGGAATGGATAGCGTACGGGCCAGTCCATGCCTGTCAAGAATAAACGGATGTGCCGGAAAGTTAAAGGTATTGTTTCCGGGTACATCTTTGAGGTAGTCATGTAAAAAATCCATGATACGCATTGTCATTGGAGAATAATTGTTTGACAATAGCTTGGATTTTATGTTGAAATTATTCAAAAGCGGTTTTGCCATATCTAAAAAGTCAGATTTAGCACCACCACTATACGTAGGGTATCCGTCCGCTGCTAATTTAAGGTTGATGTATTGAATCTTCTTTTTTCTGGAAACGTCCGATTCATTTGTTACAGCCCCTAACCCAAAGGTTCTATTCACCGTCATAATTTATGATTTTTAATGTTGACTAATCTATTTCTCTCAAAACTGACTCCGAATTTAGTCATTTATTGTAGCTTATAAAAATGTAACTCACTATCAATTACCGCAATGCAACAAACCATCACACCGAAATTAAACCCACGCATCCCCTATTCTTATTCAATTTAAATAGCCCCGGTATCGGCAGGCATGCTGTTATCATTGATTTGCTGAAAAAAATGTTTATAATGGCCTGAAATTCCCCCCTTCATTTCTTACATAGCCACGAACCATTATTTTTTCAACAGCGTTTAAATTCCTGATTGAAAAATTATACGCGTCCGTTTGTTGCTGAACACTGGATTTATCGCAGGCAATTTGCAGCAGACAATAAACCCTTTTCTACAAGGTATTGTTTGGCAACAATGTGCGTGCACCCCATTTGATTCTAAAACCGGGTCAAAAATTCAGTCCCCGGTGCATCGGGCTACTTTCCATTAGCCCATGTTCGCAAAACAAGTTACAAGGTACTGCATAAACGTTAGGATTTCCACCCCGCTTGCCAAGAAATTGCGAGCCATAAAAAACCCGCTTTTTACCGGATAAAGAGCGGGTTTTTTATCTGACGGAAGCAGGTTTCAACCTCCCTACATCAAAGGTTCGTACTGTTTTTATTCCAGAATGTAAGGGCCGTTTTTCCCCCAGCCAATTTCTACATAACTGATGTAACTTGATTTGGCATCATTGTTCCCCTGAAAAAAGAGGTAGGTTTTGCCATTGGAGGCCTCAAAAATATGAGGATTACCGGACTCGTTGTAATTCCAGCTACCTACATCTCCATTGGCAAAAAAGGGCTTATTGCTCACCCGCTCCCAAAGCATACCATCCGCACTTTTGGCAAGCCCTATTTGTTGCGGCGCATTGTGCCGTGCCCCGGCATAAAACATGTAGTAGGTTTTGTCCTTTTTAATTACCGATGGACTGGTTACCGCGTTTCCTTCCCAGGGATACATGGGTTTTAACACCGCTGAATCTCCATCCTGCACCCATTCCTTATGACTAAGGGTAGTAACAATTGGGGCCGAGGCCAT
>JAUIMD010000282.1 GCA_030433225.1 Bacteroidia bacterium | reverse complement strand
CGAACGCTTCGCCAAAGCTCGTCTTCCAAGGTGCCGACCGTGGGCGAGTTAAATCCCGGCGTAATCTGTTCGGCATCGGCCAGTTTTTCGTTAATTGGCGCTAAGGCTTCTGAGTCTTCGATTTGACCAATGTTCGAAGTATCGGCATCGGTAAAGTCCAGGGCATTGTTACGAATTCCTTCGCCCCATTTCCAGTTGGCAGCTTCACCCATAACTTCACCTGATGCGCCTGATACGGCATCGGTAAATGTAGCCCCGGTGGCCTCATCCAGTTTAAAGTGCGAAACGATGTTGTCGTTAAACGATAAATTTTGTGCATTTGATAAGGTTACCCCCACAGCAAATGCTGAAATAGCAAGTAAAAATTTCTTCTGCATAATGCGTATTGTTTTTAGTTAGAAAATTAGACCAATAAAGGTAATGCCTAACGCAGTTACAATAAAATTATTGTTGGGTTATATAGAGGGGTATTTGTTTCAAAAAGCGGGTAAACAGGGGGTAAATGTTACAATTTGAGCATGACGTGTTTTAGGTATGGGGTGGAGGGTGGCAAAATAATTTATTGCCGGGCAGGCAAAATTCTGCTTTTTTAGCCGGTATTGTTTTGGTATTTCCATAGTTTTACGTGATTTTTTTACCGAAAACAGATTTTAAAATTTACCATGCAAAAAACAAAACTAACCTATTCAGTCACCCTTTTGGTGGCAGTAATGGCCACGGCCTTATTATTCAGCTCATGCCAGAAACCGGTAAAAGTAGCCTGTGTTGGCGATAGCATTACAGAAGGCGCGGGTATACGCATGCAAAGTACAGATGCATACCCGGTACAACTGAACACCCTGCTGGGCGAATACTACCAGGTGTTAAACGCCGGAAGAAGTGCAACTACCCTGTTAAAAAGCGGAGATTTCCCTTACTGGACGTGCAAAGAATTTTCCAATGTGTTTGCGTTTCAACCCGATGTAATTGTGATAAAGCTGGGAACCAACGATACCAAACCAAAAAACTGGAACGAAGCCTTGTATGAACAGGATTACCAGGCATTGATCGACACTTTTAATACCCTGCCTACACACCCCAAACTGTACCTGTGCTACCCGGTACCCGTGTTTGAAACCCGCTGGGGAATTAATGATTCCACTGGGGTAAATGGTGTGATTCCGGTGATTAACCGACTGTCGGAAAAAAATCAATTGCCCATCATTGATTTTTACCATTTTATGGAAGGAGAAACCAAAAATTTCCCGGATCACATCCACCCTAACGAAAAAGCGGCTGAGCGGATGGCAGCCTTTGTAGCCAATGTGTTACAGTCTTAAAATCATTCATATGAAACACGTACGCATTAAATACCGCGCGCTGATAAAAATAATGCTCTGCATGGTTTTGCTGGCTATGGGGTGCTTTACCCTAAAAGCGCAAACGCAAGATTCGCTTGCAGCCTATATTTCCACCATACGTAAGCATGTGTATAAGGATTACAAGGCCATGTACCGCCCCGGTGGAGGAGCACTGGTGTACCCGTTTTTAACCCCCGGAAGCCTTCAGTACGACAATGTATTGTGGGATTGGGACTCGTGGTGGAGCAATGTGGCCTTGCGACAGATTTTAAGCGATATAGGCAACGAAAAGGATAAGATGGAAGCATTGACCTATGAACAAGGTTGTGTGCTTAACTTTTTGCATTATGGCGAATGGGACGGCTACCTTCCCATAGTGATCTGGGAGGATTCAGAACCCCGCGACATAATGCCGGAAAACATTTATGAAGTGAACATGCACAAGCCTGTGCTGGCCCAGCATGCAGCATTTATTACCCAACAAAACAATGGCAATGCGGAATGGCTTCGGGAAAAATTCTATCACCTGCAGGCTTTTGTAAACAATTACAAGGCTCACCACCGACACAAAGCCACCGGGTTGTATTATTGGCAAAACGATGTAGCTATTGGGGTGGATAACGATCCCGGCACCTTTTATCGTCCGCCCAAAAGTTCAGGGTCTATTTACCTGAATTGTTTGATGTACAAAGAATTGCTGGCCATGGTGTACCTTGCCGGGCAACTGAATCAGCACGAAATAGGCAAGGAATTTGCCCGGGATGCGGAGCACCTGAAGGCAGCAGTGCAGGAACATTGCTGGGATGAGCGGGATGGCTTTTATTACAATGTGGATTTGAACCTGCTGCCTGCTACCACCCGTGCCGACAGTACCCTGGGAAAAACGTTTATGATTCATGCTGGTTATCCGCGCGATTACGACTGTTTAATTCAGCGCATTGGGATATGGTCGGGCTTTTTGGCCATGTGGGCCGGCATTGCTACCGATGAGCAGGCCGAGCGCATGGTGAAAGAACATTTCAGTGACCCGAAAACCTTTAATGCGGCCGGTGGGGTTCGCACCTTGTCTAAAATGGAAAAAATGTACAGCATGCGTGCCAGTGCCAACCCGTCGAACTGGCGTGGGCCCATTTGGGGCATTTCCAACTATATGGTGTTTAAAGGCCTGGTGGAGTACGGCTTTGATCAGGAAGCCGAAGAACTGGCGCAAAAAACCGTGTGGCTTTTTGGGCGCGACCTGGAGAAAAATGGAGCCCTGCACGAATATTACGAACCGGAAACGGGCGAGCCTCTGCTCAACAAAGGCTTTCAAAATTGGAATTACCTGGTGCTGAATATGGCTGCATGGCTTGATTCCGACAAAGTGGTTTCAGAATTTTAACGTAAATTTGTGCGCTTTAATTCAACCGTTGAGGATACTAACTAACATATTTAATAATTAATTTAAGAATGAAAAACACGATGCTTACCCTGGCACTTTTATCGGGGCTGCTGCTCGCCCTTTCGGCCTGTGGCACCAAAAAGAAAAACCAGGATACTACTACTGCACCGGAACTAAAGTACGAAAACCCGATTGCACCTCAGCGAGCCGACCCCTGGGTGTACAAAGATGAAGACGGAACCTATTATTTTATAGCTACTGCACCCGAGTACGACCGCATTATTCTACGTAAATCAGGTACTATAAATGGCATAAAAACGGCCGAAGAAAAAGTAGTATGGACCAAGCATACAACCGGCGTAATGGGACACCACATCTGGGCGCCTGAATTGCATAAAATAGACGGAAAATGGTACATCTATTTTGCCGCCGGCGAGGCCGAGAATATCTGGAACATTCGCATGTGGGTACTTTCCAACGAAAGTGCAGACCCTACTGTTGGCGAGTGGAAAGAAGAAGGACGCATCATGACCGAAAGAGAATCATTTTCGTTGGATGCCACCACCTTTGCTCATAAAGGAAAACGTTACCTGATTTGGGCGCAAAATGTGCGTCCGGGTGAAAACACCTCTCTGGTAATGTCAGAGATGGAATCCCCAACAAAACTTACCGGTCCGGAGGTTATTATTACCGACCCAAGTTTACCCTGGGAGCGTATTGGATACAAAGTGAACGAAGGCCCTGCCGTGATTAAACGCAACGGTAAAATATTTGTGACCTATTCGGCCAGTGCCACCGACCACAATTATTGCATGGGGCTGCTTTGGGTGGATGAAAATGCCAATTTGCTGGATACTGCTGCCTGGAATAAGGCACAGGAGCCGGTGTTTTTTACCAGCGATACCTTGAAGCGTTTCGGTCCCGGTCATAGCTGCTTTACCGTGGCTGAAGATGGAAAAACCGATGTGTTAATCTACCATGCACGCAGTTATAAAGAGTTGAAAGGAAGTCCGCTTTCGGATCCAAACCGTGATGCCAGAGCGCGCGTATTTGGTTGGACAGAGGATGGTTTCCCGGATTTTAATCAGGAGCTTGCCGATTAATTTATCCATCCAAAAACCATAGCAATGCATACAAAAAGACAAATTTATGCCTCGTTGCTGATGTTTGCCGTTTTGCTGGCTTTGCCTTTAAAGGCGCAACAGCAACGCACCACATGGATGGCAGACAACGGCAACGGAACCTTCACCAATCCCATTTTTTACGATGAATTTTCCGACCCCGACATGATTCGGGTGGGAGACGATTACTACCTCACCGGTACCACCATGCATACCATGCCCGGTTTGCCGGTATTGCATTCGCGCGATTTGGTAAACTGGGAGCTGCTCACCTATGCTTGTCCAACACTGGATT
>JAUIMD010000281.1 GCA_030433225.1 Bacteroidia bacterium | reverse complement strand
GCTTTTATGGCTTCTTTATCGGTTTTTGCCGTTAAATACCGTTGTATTACCGTTTGGTCGGTTCCATATTTTTGGATGGCGTAAAATATACCGTTAAGCGCCATTACCCAAAACGTAAGGTTTACAAATTCAAGATCAAAAGGCCCAAACCCTACATGGCCATGCTCCACGGCTGTATGCCAAATGGCTGAAGGCCCCCCTTCCACCGAAAAAAGAATAATGAATAAAGAGACAATGCCACCGCCAATGAGCATAAACCCTTGAATAACATCCAGCCAAATAACGGCTTCGATACCTCCTACCATGGTTATAAAAATAACAATGATGCCTATAATCAGAATGATGTTTACGGTGCTCATGCCGGTCATGCTGGACAGGGCCAGGGCAATGAGGTAAAATACGGTTCCCATTTTTGCAAAATGATTAAGCACAAAGCCCAGCGAAGCATACAAACGGGCTAAAAAGCCAAACCGTCTTTCAAAATACTCGTAGGCACTTAAACGTATTACCTTACGAAACAGGGGAACAATCACTTTTACGATAAACACCAATACAATGGGCACCATTAGCCCTTGCACCAGCCGAATCCAGTTGGAAGAGAAGCCTTCGCCCGGATACGCCAGAAAAGTAACGCTGCTTACCAGGGTGGCTAAAATGGACATGCCAATTGCCCACGACGGGATGCTTCCTTTGGCTTTAAAATAGTTCTCGGTATTGTCCTGCCCTTTCGAAAAACGCAACGCCACCACAATAGATATGGCAAACGTGGCAATAATTATTGCATAATCAATATAACTTATGGAAACGGCGTTATCCATTTTTTATGAGTTCTTTATTTTCGATGTTGTCAAAACTGATATTCTCGGGCCACACATAGCTACCGGGTTTGGTGGTAATAACCAGGCCCGGGTATTCGTCCACCTTCATTTGTATAACTCCCAAATCGAGTTGTTTAAACGGGTACAATTTGGCGATTTTTAGTGCGCGCAAAATTTCGGAAGTGGTGGCGCCTCCTTCGATAAAGAGGTTACTAATGTCGGTTTGTTCCACCACCCTGCTAACCAGTTGGGCTACCGTTGCTTTTATACGGGTGGAAATCCCATCTTCCGTACTGTTTTTATTGTCGACGGATACAATGGTTTTTTTGCTGGCACCAATGCTTTCCACCACATCGCTCACCCAGGCATCAAAAATATCCGCCGGATACTCCTTGTTTTGGTAAATACTATCGGGCATGTTTTTTTTCACTACCCCGGCAACGCTCAACCGTTTTTCGAGCCCGTTGCTTTTGGGAAACATGCTACCAAAAACAAAAAGTGTACCGCTCACCCGTTCTTTATGTTCTTTTGCCGGATGCAATTGCAGGCTGTGTTCCCGTGCCAGCATTACATCAAAAAAGCCAGAGCCACCAGCTACCACGGTGGAATCGTCTACATGACGTGCCCATTTTTGCATGTCTTCAAGGCTGGTAACATCTCCCACAATTAAGCCCTCATCGGGCAGAGTTTCGTCTACCGATTTTGAAACGACTTGTTCATCTCCTTTCCGAATAATTTCTACCACATCGGCCGAGGAGGCATGAAAATCAGGATCATCCACAAAGTTAGTTTCATTCAGCGGCACTTCATCAATGGCATAAAAGCCATTTTCAATTACCCTTCCAAATTTGGGATTTCCGGCCACGATAATGGCCCGGTTTTTCTTTAAAACCTCCAGCTGCGCCAACAATTCTTTTGAAACGTTTCCGCGCAAAACGCTGTCCAGTTTTTTATATACATAGCTTGGCTTCAATTTCTGAAGTTCCACCGTAATGCGTTCAATTTCTTTAGCAGCAGCATCACCGTTTAATGAGCGCGTATCTGTGGCAATAATCAGCAGGTCGGCATCAGGAGCCTCGTTCACCTGTGTTTCAATTATTACCTTTAACCCATACTTTAGCCCTATCCCCCCAATTTCGGCGGCCCCGGTAAAGTCATCTGCTATCACTGCAATCATCCTGCTCCTGTTAATTAATTTTTGTAGAGCTTTACTGCAAAGCCAATGGCATACAACAAAGCTTCCTCGCTGGCAATTCCCTTCCCTGAAATTTCAAACGCGGTACCATGATCAACCGAGGTGCGGATAATGGGCAAGCCAAGGGTGATGTTTACACCCTTTACACTTTTCATTTTTCCGGTTTCTTCATCCCACACAAAACCCGAAAGTTTAAAGGGGATGTGTCCCTGATCGTGATACATCGCCACACAGCCGTCAAATTTTCCACCCACCGCAAGGGCATATAAGGTATCGGGTGGAACCGGACCTGCAACATTAAATCCGCGGGTTCTCGCCTCCTCAACAGCGGGTATTATTTCTTTTATTTCTTCATCGCCAAACAACCCTTCGTCACCTGCGTGAGGATTCAGGCCCGCTACCCCAATACGCGGCTGCGAAATGCCCAGTTTTTTCAATCCGGCATCCATAATTTGAATCACATCCAAAATGCGGTCTTTTTTCGCCAAATCGCATGCCTGCCGAAGAGATACATGTGTGCTTACATGAATCACCTTAAGTTTATCGTCTGCCAGCAGCATAGCATATTTGGGGGTGTTGGTGTATTCGGCATAAATTTCGGTATGCCCCGAAAAATGATGCCCGGCTTCATTGATCGCTTTTTTGTGAATAGGGTTTGTTACGGTTCCATCCACCTCCCCGCTTTTGGCGAGTTCAATGGCTTTAACCACCGAACGAAAGGCGATGCTACCAGCCTCTGCAGAAATCTCGCCATGCCGTATGGCCTCCGGGTTTGGAACGTCAAGATTGAGCACCTCCATGGTGCCGGGTGTAAAACGCGCTTCCTTCACGCTTTGGATGGCGCGGATGGTCAGCGGGCTGCCAAAATCGGCCACCGCCTTTTGCATGATGGCGGCATTGCCAACCAGCAACGGAAAACACTGCTGATGAATATCGTTCCCCTCAAATGCTTTCAGCGCAATTTCAGGACCTATTCCGGCAGGGTCGCCCATGGTTATGGCCAATATGGGTTTATTCTTTTTAGTCATGTACAATTCGGTTGGAAATGGCTTGTTCCATTTCAGTTCTATACGCTTGTTCTTCCTCCGGTTTCATGCGCAAAAGCGGCGGACAAACCTGCGTACCACAAATATTTTGCATGGCCATTAATACTTTCATGGCCGGTATGGATTGGCTGATATTTTTACCTGCCTGGCAAAGTGCTGCAATGGAATCGGTCAGTTGCTGCAACTCCTGCGCCTCAACCGCATTCCCTTTTGCTGCCGCCAGGTATAATTTCTGAAACAAATGCGGAATGAGATTTCCCACGCTGGGCACAATGCCATTGGCACCATTAGCCACTCCATAAGCCGAGCGGGCCGCCCATCCCACCAAAAACATAAAATCGGTGCGGTCTTTCCATAAGCGCAACGATTCGTTCAGGCGATCGTCGTCGCGCTCGGAATCTTTAATACCCGCAATGTTGGGATGGTAACTTAACTTTTCCGCCACCGTTAAGGGGATGGAATGGTGTGTGGTTGCCGGAATGTTGTAAATAAACAGCGGCAACGAAACCTGATTGGCGAGGTTCTCAAACCAATGCAGCATTTGCGTTTCGTCTGACGGATAGTAATTGGGTACCGTAGCAACCAGGGCATCAGCCCCCAAATCGGCATATCTCCTGCCTTCTTCTATGGAGGTAAACAGCGAATTGCTGCCAATACCTGCCATAAGGGGCAGTTTGCCTCCCACACTTTTTACCGCGGTTTTCACCAACATTTCCTTCTGTTGGGTGGATAGCGATGACGCTTCTCCGGTTGTACCCAAAACAAAAGGTATAATATCATTTTTAAGGAATGTACCGATAATGTTATTCACCGCCACTGCATCCACGGTATAATCGTCCGTTACCGGACTAACCATAGGCACCATCACTCCTTTATAGAATTCCTTTAACAGCATATAATCAGTAAGCTTTTTTGTAAATTTCCAGGGCGTTTTCCCACGTTATTTCACGCACATTATTTTTCAGCAATCGCTGAATTTTCATAGCCGAATGCGCCATGTTTTCCAAATCATTTTCCGGAATATCCAACTCCCGCAGTTTTGCAGGAATTCCAAAATCGGCAATCATATCACGAATAACCTCAA
>JAUIMD010000280.1 GCA_030433225.1 Bacteroidia bacterium | reverse complement strand
AATGACGACCGGAAGGTAATTTTGCTGGTTGACGATAACCAGGAAATTATTGACTACATCAAAGATTCGTTGGTGGACACCTACAAAGTATTTACGGCCGAAAATGGCAAAGTTGGATGGGAAAAGGCCAGTGAAAAAGTGCCGGACCTGGTCATAAGCGATGTGATGATGCCGGTAATGGATGGCATTGAGCTGTGTAAAACCATGAAGCAGGATGTACGCACCAGCCACATTCCGGTAATATTGCTGTCGGCAAAAGATGCCCTGCAGGATCAAAGTGAAGGCTACGATGCCGGGGCCGACTCGTACCTGACCAAACCTTTTAGCAGCAGCTTGTTGCGCAGCAGGGTTAAAAATATACTGGAAGCCCACCAGAAATTGTATTCAGACTATACCTCTGATTTTAAGCACAAGCAAAAATCGTTTAACGAATCCATTAATCAATTGGATAAAGAGTTTCTGGACAACCTGACCAAGGTGATTGAAGACAACCTTGAGGATGAAACCCTGAATATTTCGCAGGTGGCCTTGCAGTTAAACATGAGTCATTCCACGCTATACCGAAAAATAAAGGCACTCACCAACCTTACCGCCAATGAGTATATACGCAAAGTGCGCATTCGGGTGGCCGAGCAATTATTGCTCACCAACCAATACAACATTTCTGAAATCATGTACAAAATAGGGATTAACAGCAGCAGCTATTTTCGCCGTTGTTTTAAGGAAGAGTTTGGCATGAATCCCAGCGAATATTTGCAAAAATTAAAACAGGAATAGGGGACGGTTTTCCCACTAATTCCTGCTTCACACTTTTTTTGTTGGGGATGTTATTTTTCCGCCAGTTTCTTCTTCATGCGTGTTAGTGCTTCCACAAAATAATAGTCGGCATAGGTTAGGGGAACATCCACCTCCGAACCGTTTGGCATGTGACCAACGCTGTGCATAAGTATGAAATTGCCGTTTTCACCTGGCCTGGCCAAATAGGCGGGGGAGCTTAAACTGCGCAGTTGTTGTTCGGCAACCTTCAGGTATTCTTCTCCCTTTTCTGTATTAACATACGCACTCAGCTCAATTAATGCCGAGCAAATTAGCGCCCCGGCCGAGGCATCGCGTTTTGCCTCAGGAATGTTGGGCGCATCAAAATCCCAGTATGGAATTTTATCCTCTGGCAACCGGGGGTGGTGAATTAAAAAGTCGGCAATGTTTTCTGCCAGTTGCAAGTAAGCTTTGTTTCCGGTTTCGCGGTACATCATGGTGTAGCCATACAAGCCCCATCCTTGCCCGCGTGCCCATGCGGTACTGTCTGCAAAGCCTTGTGCTGTATTTTTCTTTTCCACAGCACCGGTAATGGTATCGTACGAAATTACGTGGAAGCTGCTAAAATCCTCCCTGAAATGGTGTTGCATTGTAGTATTGGCGTGGGTACGGGCTACGTAACTGTAGGTAGTATCATTGAAGGTTTTCGCCGACCATTCCAGCATTTCAAGGTTCATCATGTTGTCGATAATAACCGGGTACTGCCACTTTGCGCTCCACGGGGCATAATCCCACGATCGAATGCACCCCACGGTTGGATTAAACCGTGTGATCAGGGAGTTGGATGCCGTATGAATCACATCCTTGTACTCCGGATTTTGTGTGATGCGGTAGGCATTTCCGAAACTGCAAAAAATCATAAAACCCACATCGTGGTTGTCGGTGGTATACTTTTGATCCTCCACACGCAGTGTGTAATTGATGGCCCAGTTCTTGAGCGAATCGGTGGGGGTGTTTTCGTACAGGTACCATAAAACTCCAGGGAAAAAACCACTGACCCACCAGCTGGAATTACAGGTAACCAGTTTTCCTTCTTTATTCAGGGTTTGCGGCAGGCGCGTGGGGTCATCTTTTAATGACTCTGCCATGCGAAGGCTTTGTTCGGTGGCAAACTGCAGCGACTCATCAATAACTTGTGCCAGGGGCTTTTCTTTGGAGGCGTGGTTGCTGCATCCTCCTAAAATGGCCAGACCTAAGAGGGTTAGGATGGCACTGAATTTCAATTGTGTAAACATTAATTTTTTTTATTTCATTAAACGTACTTCATAAATTCCACCGGCTACCGAGCCGGGTTTGGCTTCAAATTTCACCCGAAACGTACCGTTTGTTCCTTCCAGCAATTCACGGGGAATTTCGTAATCTACCGTAAAAAAATCAGGGCTTTTCCCACCGGAGAGTTGCACATCGGCCAGCTTTTTATCGTTGATTAAGATGCTGAAGTTTCGACCATTATCCAGCCCAAAATACATGATGCGCAGCTTTTGGGCTTCTCCATCCGTATCTTTCAACTGGTAGCTAAACCAACCGGTGGCATCACGCCAGTGCTTGCTTCCGTTTACGCCGGCATTGGTATTCTCCGACTGTATAAAGTGGTCGGATTCAGGTTGCTGCTCACCGGGAAACACAAGGTCGATAGTTGCTTCTGCCAACGCCTTTTTACGGGCTTCCTCCTGTGCCAATTGTGCTTCCATTTTTTGCAATTCCTCTTTTGTTGTTGCTTTGAAATACACGGCATATCGGGCATTGTGTAGCCTGAAAAATGGCATTACCTCCATGGTTTTGTAGGATTCGGGGTACACATCGTGTAACGTAAAAGTGAGCGATTTTCCTTCCACCGGTTGCAACAGGTCAGAAAGGACGGTTTTGTCGCCTATTAAAACGGGCATTTCGTTTAAGGGGTACTGCGGCCCGGCTGCCACATGTCCACCCCGGCTATCGTCGGCATACAAGCCATCCAGGCGGGAAGTATCCGTTTTTGCTGCCAGTACAATTGGGCCATGTAGAAAGGAGTAATAGTTTTGACCGTCAGGCAGTTGCTCAACGGTGGTGTGCATGGGCACAATCACCTGCACCTGATCGCCTTTTTTCCACTTCCGCTCCAGATTGATGTAGGTTCCGGGCTTTGCATTTATTTCCTGTTTTTTCCCATTAATGGATACAGTCAGGGCTCCTTCTTTCACCCACAGCGGATACCGAACGTGAAGTTTGAAAGTCGTTTTTTTATGGGGATGGATGGTGATCGTACTCGTTTCCCCATCCGGGAATTCAGTGCGCTGCTCCAGGCTGATTCCTTTTTCTTTCCATTGTAGGGTGGATGGAATAAACAGATTGACGTACAGGTCGTCTTCCGTATGAGCGTAAATCAGCTCGCCGTATTTGGTGTGATTTTCCAGGCCTGAACCCACGCAGCACCAAAAACTGGTTTGCGGTTGCGAGTACACGCGGTAATGTCCGGGGCGCATGGGCGTAAAGTACACAAAACCACCGGTATCAGGCTGTTGAGTTGAAAGGATGTGGTTGTACATGGCACGTTCGTAATAATCCATGTAGCGCACCTGCGGATCACTTAAAAACAGTTGCCTGGTAAGCTTTAGCATGTTGTAAGTGTTGCAGGTTTCCGGGCCTTGTTCGCTTTCTACCATGCTTGTAAAATCATCGCTTGGGTGAAAGTGTTCGCGCACACTGTTTCCTCCAATAGAAACGGAGCGTTTGTACACAACATTCTCCCAAAAATAGCGACTGGCATCTGCCCAGGCTTCGTCGCCACCTACCTCAGCCACACGTTTATATCCAATAATTTTAGGAATTTGGGTGTTGGCGTGCATGCCGGTTAAATGGTCTTCATGCTGAATCAGGGGCTCCAGAATAGAGGTTTGCGAAAAGCGGCGTGCCAGTTCCAGGTATTTTTCATCCCCCGTAATTTCGGCTACATCGGCAAAAACCTCGTTCAACCCACCGTGCTCGCTGCGTAGCATGTCCTGTATTTGGGCATCGCTCAGGTTTTGTACCAGGGCAATGGCCCAATCGGTAAGGGCTATCAGCATTTCTTTGGCCTGCTCGTTGCCGGTGTACAGATAAGCATCGCGCAGGCCGGAGTAAATTTTATGAATGTTGTACAGCGGCACCCATTTGCGGTTTAAGCTAAATGAGCCGGCTTTAATGTTGCCCTGCGCAATTTGCTCCCACATGGCTTTTCCGCCCGGCACACCAGACAGATACCCGTTGCCGCTGGCATCCTGCGCCCGCTTTAGTTCCGATAACATATAGTCCAGGCGCTGTTTAACGACTTCGTCTCCTGTAGCGGCATACAGCATGGATAGCGCTGAAAGGT
>JAUIMD010000279.1 GCA_030433225.1 Bacteroidia bacterium | reverse complement strand
TAACCGAAATTCCATTCATCGTTAGTCCGTCAATCAGAATCTTTTTCACTGCTCGTTCTGCGTTATACCCCCCTATTTCGGAAGGATTGGAAAAGTTTCCGTTGTATTCAATATTCTTTAGCAACACATTTTCAATGCCTCGTCCGGGAGCCCCGCTATATTTTTCGTTGTAAACCACCCGGAAATTGAACAACTGCCCTTCCTGAAAGTCTTCAACCCGAATATTTTCATAGGTAATGTTCCTAACCAGGTTATTATCACTGCACGTAATGGCCATACAGCCCTGGTAGTTCCGGTCATCTTCGTCGTGCTCCAGGATATCAATGTTGGTGAACGTGATATTTTCTATGGTATCGCCTCCCGCTTCAGCATTTCCGTGTAGCCCAATGTTGGTTGGATGCGCAATATCCGCCCAAAGCGTGGAATTTTTAATCTGATAGTTTCGCGCATTTCCATAAAAATCCCAGCGATGCCCATAGATGGCAATGCAATCGTCAGAATTCCGCATAAACACGCCCTCAATCAACACATCGGAGCAAGACATCAAATCAATGCCGTCACTCCAGCCCTTGCAGCTAAACGATTTTATATTGCGGACCGTGAGTCCGGTAGTTTGCCCACCATAAATGGTGTAATGACTGGGATTGATAAATACAGGACCATCAACCGTTACATTTGTCGAGTGGCGAACTTCAACACCGCGTTCTGGCTGGTAAATAATTCCGTGACCGATAATTTTCACATCTTGCGCATGGTCAATCAATAACTTCGCTTTTATTACTGCTCCACCATCCAGAAAAACAGTTTTTCCTGAAGGGATACGAAACACATCACCGGGTTGATCACTGGGTTGATGAATACCGGGACCAAAATAGATAACATTGGGATCCTCTAAATCCGGCTTTTCTTTTACGATCGAATTGGCAAATACATGCAGGTTATGCAGTTTATCGCCATTCACTTCCAGTGAAAGTTTGGATGGCCCGGTAAGGCTGAACGAAATGATTTGCCCCTGTACCACTGGAACAATACCTAGCGAAAGCGGACGTATTTGAACAGAATGGATCATCCCGTTATTCTTTCTGATACGTACGTCAATTTCTCCCTCAAAATCAAAGGAGACCATCGAAGCGGTTTGCACATTGTCCAGGTCAACCTGTACTTTCCATTCAAAAAGATCCTGCCATTCTCCGCCATGCTTTCGTACCTGAACGGTGAAATCATCGTTATGTGCCGAATATTTCAAACCTCCCGGTGCCGGGTAGGTGATGAGCTGCTGCGCCATTAACCAACAGATTGGCCAGGTCAACAGCGCGAGTAAAATTGTTTTTTTCATTTGCATGTATTCCGTTTTAAATGGGCATCACTTTAATTGCATGGATTGCATTAGCGAACGAAAAGCGGCTCCAATCCCAATAGTGCCTTGCCCCACGTAAATGTCAACATTTTTTCGTTAACAGGAGTCTAACCCTACTCCACAACCGTGCACTTTGCATAAACTCCTTTGCGGCCCGTAGGTAGCTAAAACTTCCAATTCACTCCTGAAGGTTTGGATGCATCGAATTGCTTTAGTGCACTTCCATATTTTTAAGGCGAAGCAATGCCTCCAGATAGTAATAGTCTGCATAAATAATCGAAGCATCAATTTCCGAACCTGCGGGTTTATGGCCTGTTGAGCGCAGCAAGAAAGCCTGGTTAGCATCACCGCTCAGGTACTCAGGCGATGACAGTTTGGCCAACAAAGAAACTGCCGCATTGTAATATTTTGCTTTCAATTCAGCAGCTTGCATATACGTGGACAGTTCCAGCATTGCAGATGCAGCAACAGCAGCAGCCGAAGCATCTTTAGGGGAATTTGGAATGGCCGGGTCATCAAAATCCCAGTAAGGAATTCCATCTTCCGGCAAACGTTCCAGAAAACGATCCGCCAACTTCTCTGCCATGGTCAAAAACCTGGTATTGCCGGTTTCCCGATAACACATGGTATATCCATACATTCCCCATCCCTGGCCACGGGCCCACATGGAATTATCACTATAGCCTTGATGAGTTACTCCTTTTATAAAATGGCCATCAATGGTATCAAAAACCGCCACATGATAAATTGAATAATCAGACCTGACTAAGGTCTCCATACTCGTTTCTGCATGACGAACTGCGATATCGTATAATGTTGGGTTTCCCCCATTCTTTGCAGCCCAAAACAAAAGTTCCAGATTCACCATGTTGTCAATAATCGTATTATGGGGCCATCCCATTTTTTCTCGCATTGCCGGCCAGGACAGAATTGTCCCAACTTTAGGATTGAAAAGGGTTGCCAATGAGTCCGCAGCTTTTAGCAAAAAATCATGGTAGGCCGGATCTTTTGTTAGCCGATACCCATTGCCAAAACTGCAATACAACATAAAACCAAGATCGTGATTATCCACCGGAACCTCTAGTACCCCTCGCAATGGCTCAGTGAATTTTTGGGCGTTTTGCAACATTGCCGCATCGCCCGATGCTTCGTAAGCATACCACAAAATGCCAGGCCAAAAACCACTGCACCAATCATGAATACCTACATCGTTCCATCGGGTTTGTCCTTGCAGGACATTGCGCGGGAGACTGTCCTCCATCAACTGGCTATTTAGGGTAGCCTGCGTTTTTTCCACACAATAATCCAACATGGGTTGTACATTAAATTGGGCACCTGCTTTTTCCGGGGAAGTGCAGTACACGGCAAAAAACAGCAAAAAGATACCTGTAAAAATGATCGCCGTTAGCCGGGGGTATTTTTTATTTTGAGTTGACATCGTTTGGAAACCTCTAAAATTGGGCCTGTTTTTTAATAATTTTAAAAACCTCGGTCGACTTGTTTGTCGCCACTTTTACCAGGTACATCTGATGCTTCGTGAGGGTAAACGTTGTTTCATTTGACGATGCAAAAAATTGCTTCACCTCATTACCGGCCAAATCATAAACCGTAACTACGGCCTTCAAACCGTACATTTTTAGGGTGAAATTCCCATCTGCGGATATTGTTGGATACACCCGGGCATGTGATTCCGTCCATTTATCATCAGGCAGTTGGGTTACTACTCTACCTGCCATTATGGTGGCAATCTGCTCCTGGCTCAGCGCTTTCTTATACATCTGAAACTCGTCTATCGTTCCCTTAAACAGTGGATCGGGCCATTGCGATTTACCGATGTAGTTTTGGGTAGTATTTCCTAATCCGGAAGGGGTAATCGTCATACTGTTGTTACTGGCTGCCAAAACTCCGTCAATGTACAGTTTTGCAGTATTGCCCGATTTTGTGATGGCAATGTGCGTCCATTGGTTCAGTGCTAAGGTTTTTGTCGTATTCAGTTGCTGTTCGGTACCTCCTGCTTTCATCGCAAAGCGTACATAACCATCGCCTGATTTCGGGGTTAGGAACATGTTAAAGTTGGTATTTGCGCCAAAATCAATGATACGTGCCCAGGTATCCAATGCTTCTGGTTTTACCCATACGGCCATTGTAAAATCGGTCAGGGATTGGATAAAATTATCAGGCAGCCTCACATACGAAGATGCTTCTCCATCAAATTTCAAAGCCCCGTTAAATTTGCCCTGTTCTGTCCAGAAACAAGAATTAATGCTGCCATTGTTCCCGTTCCATGTATCCAATGCAGTTATCCCTTCGGTTTCATCCATCGACCAATAGGCAAAGGCATCCCCCCCGGGTTTCATTTTTATCGTATAGGCTTGGGCAAACTCACTTCCTTTGTAGGCATAACGAAGGGTTATTTCCTGGCTGGCTTGAATATTTTGTAATACCAGGTTCTGCGTAGTCGCCCCGTTATCCCACAACCAGGTTACATTTTCCAGGTCGGGTAATACTTGCATCCCCGCTTTCACTACGGGGGTTAATTCAACGGATTGACCTGCATCAACCGCAATGAAGTTACCTTCTACACCTGACCCACCATCAATCGAATAACCCGACTCATAAGGATCTACATCTTGTAACTGCTCAACTACCTCTGTTGTCGAAAAGGCGCGGGTATAGAGTTGTAATTCATCTACAGTTCCCACAAACATGGGGTCGGGGTATTGCGATTTACCCATGTAATTTTGCGTGGTGTAGCCCAAATCGGAAGGACTAAGCGTCATGTTCAGGTTACTTCCGGCCAACAC
>JAUIMD010000278.1 GCA_030433225.1 Bacteroidia bacterium | reverse complement strand
AATGCACCGCAAAAATATCTCTACGCTCGTTTAAGTCAGGTAACTCCACATGAATCTGACGGTCGAAACGTCCGGCACGCATTAACGCTCCATCTAAAATATCTGCACGGTTGGTAGCTGCCAGAATAATTACCCCACTGTTGGTTCCAAAACCATCCATTTCGGTAAGCAGCTGGTTTAATGTATTTTCACGCTCATCGTTGGCGCCAAAGTTGGCATTTTTGCCACGGGCACGTCCTATGGCATCAATCTCATCAATAAACACGATACACGGGGCTTTTTCTTTGGCTTGTTTAAACAAGTCGCGCACACGGGATGCTCCCACCCCTACGAACATTTCTACAAAATCGGATCCTGACAAGGAGAAAAACGGCACATTTGCCTCTCCGGCAACGGCTTTTGCCATCAGGGTTTTTCCGGTTCCGGGAGGGCCAACCAACAGTGCACCTTTAGGAATTTTACCTCCTAACTCGGTATATTTTCCAGGATTTTTCAGGAAGGAAACAATTTCTTCCACCTCCTGTTTGGCTTCTGCTAAACCGGCCACATCCTTAAAGTTGATTTTTATGTTGCTCTCTTTATCAAACAATTTTGCTTTTGACTTGCCTACACTAAAGATGCCTCCGGCGCCTCCGCCCGACTGCGAACTCATACGGCGCATCAGGAAAATCCAAATTCCAATAATAAGCAGGAAGGGGAAAATCCACGAAATAATGTCGCCTACGTAATTGGGACGATCATCGTAGGTCACATCAATCGACTGTCCTTCAGGCAACAAGGCCTCAGCCTCTTTTATTTCTTCTTCCAGCTTATCTACATTCGCAATACGGGTAGTATATTGAGGCCCCACTTTGTACTTTTCGGGTTCTTCAGGGAAATACTTCGACAAGCTGTTTTCACGCAGGAAAATTTCCGCATCCTTGTCGTTGACTACCACTATCTTTTCAATATCGCCGTCGGCAAGCATGGTGCGTTTAAATTCGCCGTAGCCGATTTCCTTAATGGACGAGTTTTGATTCCAAAAACTCAGCATTATTAAAAACAGGGCGATGGCCCCGTATACGTAGTACACATTAAATTTAGGACTAAACGGCTTTCTGGGCTCGTTACCGTTTTTACCGGCATTGCCGTTTTTATTATTGTCTGTTTTTTTAGTATTGTCTTCCATAGTTTACTTTTCTTAATTCAGATCTTCAATAACCGAAACTTTACCATCTTCCCACAAGCCTTCCAGATTGTAGTATTCACGTGCCTGACGCTGAAAAACGTGCACCATTACATCGCCATAGTCGAGGGCAATCCACTCCGAGTTTTCAAACCCATCTTTGGCAAACGGCTTATCGTTTTTTTCCTTTCGCACATGGTCTATCACCGATTCGGCAATAGAATGCACATGCGTATTTGATTCGCCATTGCATAAAACGAAATATGAACAGATGCAATTCTCAATATCCGAAAGGTCTATCGATACGATACTTTTTCCTTTAAGTTCCTGAATTCCTTCAATTATTGAATTTACGAGTTCCTTTGAATCAACCATATATAATATTAATCAGGCAGTTAATTTTGCCCGCACTAAATAACAAAAACTGTGCAAAGATAGTTTTTTAAAAAAGTTTTTTTCACATCATTTATAAAAGCCTGAAATTATTTGCTTTCCATAGCGGATTAAATTTATTTTGCCCTCCAAATTAGTAAAGAGCAATGGGAATTATTGAGCTGGAAAACATGGAGTTTCATGCTTTTCACGGGCATTTTAAAGAAGAGCAGGTAGTTGGCAACACGTTTAAGGTGGATGTAAAAATTAAAACGGAATGCACCAAGCCTGCCATTACCGACGATTTGGACGATGCGCTTGACTACCAACATGTTTACCGCATTGTAAAGCACGAAATGATGGAACCTTCGGCCTTGCTGGAGCACGTTGTAAAACGGATTTTGGATGCTATGTACAATGCTTTTCCCGAAATCATTTCCATGCGTGTAAAACTGTCAAAAATGAACCCCCCGTTGGGTGGACAGACTGACAGGGTGAGTGTGACAATGGAACGCTAATGCATGCGGCTTTGTCAGGTTTATGCTTAGCATTGCCCCTCATTTCTCTTAAATTGTACCTTTGCAAGGAATATAATGTAGCTTAGCTGCCCCACAAATTTACGCCACTTCATGGAACAAATCTATTGGCATCCATCCTCCCAAAACCAACCAGAAGCACGGTTTTCCATACTCATTCCTACATGGAATAATCGTGAACTGCTGGAAGTTTGCATCCGTAGCATTCGTAAGAATTCACATTTCAAGCACCAGGTTATCCTGCACATAAATGAAGGAAGCGACGGCACACTGCAATGGGCAAAAGAACAGGGGTTGGATTACACCTACAGCAAAAGCAATGTTGGCGTATGTTTAGCCATGAATGCCATGCGCACACTGGTTTACACCGATTACATTTGTTACCTGAACGATGACATGTACGTGCTGCCCAACTGGGACCTGGAATTATGGAAAGAGGTGGAAGCGTTGCCGGATAATTATTTTTTCCTGTCGGCCACTACGGTAGAAGGAAAGCCATCGCCACACCCGGGCATTGTTGCCCCGTTTGATTACGGCTCGGATGCGGCCACATTTAAAGAAGAAAAATTGCTGAACGAATACCAATCCTTGCCCGCATTTGACTGGGACGGAGCCACCTGGCCCCCCAACCTGGTGCACAAGGACCTTTGGGATTTGGTGGGAGGATACAGCATCGAATATTCACCGGGCATGTATTCCGATCCGGACTTTAGCATGAAGCTGCTTAAAGTTGGGGTGACGTATTTTAAAGGAATCCGCAGCAGCATGGCCTACCATTTCGGTTCAAAATCCACCACCCGCATTAAGAAAAACAACGGTCGTCGGCAATTCACCTTTAAATGGGGCATTACGGCCAAAGCAGCCATGTTGTACCTTTTACAACGCGGGCAGCCCTTTTCGGGCCGGGTACGCCTGAAAGAAAAAGCCCATAGCACCGGCTATAAAAAAGAAAAACGCATCAGTCGTTTGAAACGCATCTTATGGTCGTTTTCGGGCACGGGTGAAGTCAACGAATTTTGAAAGAAAAATCACACATAAATGATGGATTGGGCATGCATATAGGAGTATTGTTACCGCACACCAAATTGTACGGCGGTGTTAAACGTTTTTTGGAGCTGGGCAATATCTTCACCCAAAAAGGCCACCAATTTACGGTATTTACTCCGCAGGGAGATCAGCCGGATTGGTTTGCATTTAAAGGCGACATTCAGCCTTTTGGCCAACTTAAAAATTATACGCTTGATGCCCTATTTTTTACGGAACCCCGTTTTTTGCCAGAGATTATCAACAGCACGGCACGTAAAAAGATCTTATATTTTGTGCGTGGAAACGAAAACCTCAACAAAATAAAACAGGCGGGTAACATCGAGGTGTTTGCCAACTCATCCAACATGCTGCACCTGGCCAAAAAGAAATTTGGCATTACCGCATTCCCTGCTTTTGGTGGAATAGACACCGACATGTATAAACCAGACAGCCTGCCGGAAAAACCACATTCTCCTTTTACCATTATGGCCTACGGCCGACTTACTGAAGGACGAAAGGGCACCAAATATGTGGTCAAAGCTTGCGAAAAACTGTACCATCAACATAAAAACATCCGCCTGGTATTGTTCGACACCCCGGTGGATGAGAAAATGAAAAAGGCAATTGAGGAGTTCAATACTGCGGTTCCTTTCGAATTTATTACACACCACCCCATCGAGAAAAATCCGGAATTATTCCGTAAAGCAGATGTTTTTGTGGCTCCCGAAAAAAAGGCCGGCTGGGCCAATACGGCTGTAGAAGCCATGGCATCAGGGGTGGCGCTTATTGCTACAACCTCCGGCACTACAGACTTTCTGTTTCACGAAAAAACGGGGCTGGTTATTCGACGTAACCGTTTTTCCGTTGCCCGCGCTATTAAACGGATAATGGCAGACAATGCACTTCGATTACAACTTGCAACTGCAGGATTGGAGAAAATTCAGGATTTTAATTGGAAAAACCTGGCCGACAACATTGAGCAACACCTGAAAAAATGAGTCCGGTAAAAAACTTTATTGAATTCCGCTATAAATTTTTATTGCAGCGCATTGCGTGGCTTTT
>JAUIMD010000277.1 GCA_030433225.1 Bacteroidia bacterium | reverse complement strand
CAACTTGATTTATGTGGTGGAAAAGAAAAAACTCCCTTGTATTTGTATTTTTTATTGCCGGAATTGTGGCCTGGGCAGGTGTATTCATCAGTGCTTCTGACAAGGATGAACTTCCGGAAGCGCTTCCTATGGCGGCATCCAGCAAAAAAGGATATAAAATTAAAAGCTATCCCATACCCGAAAACCTCACCTTTGCCGGCGAGAACATACCCATTCAACGTTTTGATGTAAAGGAAAAATTCGACCGGGAACTGGTATCCAATGTGTATTTTCATTCCAACACCATTTTGCTAATTAAAAGAGCAAACCGCTATTTCCCGATAATTGAGCCCATTTTAAAGGCAAACAACATTCCTGAAGACTTCAAATACATTGCCATGATCGAAAGTGGTTTTCAGCCCCGCGTGGTTTCACCGGCTGGTGCAGCTGGTATCTGGCAGTTTTTAAAAGCCACAGGGCGCGAATATGGCCTGGAGGTAAACACCTATGTGGATGAGCGTTACAACGTTGAAAAAGCGACAGAAGCTGCCTGTAAATACCTGCAGTCAGGGTACGATAAATTTGGAAGCTGGTCGCTTACCGCGGCCTCATACAACATTGGCAAAACCCGTATAGCCAACGAGGTTGAGCGTCAAAACTGTGGTTCTTACTTCGACTTGCTCCTGCCAGAAGAAACCAGCCGATACGTTTTTCGGGCACTTGCACTTAAACAAATAATGGAGGGACCGGCCAATTACGGTTTTACCATTCATGAGCAGGATTTGTATCCTCCGCTTCCCTGCAAAGAAATTGTGATCACCACACCCATCACCGATATGGTGGAATTTGCCAGTCAGCACCAAACATCCTACTACATGCTAAAGGAGTTTAACCCCTGGCTGCGCGACACCTACCTCACCAATGCTTCAGGCAAGGCGTATGTCATTAAACTACCCGACAATGCACAGCTAAACGTCGATCCTGACCATATCAAAGTGCACAATAAAAACTGGGTTATCCATGATTAAACCCAATGCAACTACGCAACGTGTGGAAGAAAGTGTGGAATCCTTTTCGGCAGATGGGCTGGACCATGTGCAGGTGTTTGGTGCCCGCAGTCATAACCTCAAAAACATTTCAGTTAGCATACCCCGTAATAAACTCACGGTAATTACCGGCTTAAGCGGCAGCGGAAAATCTTCGCTGGCTTTTGATACCATTTATGCTGAAGGCCAGCGACGCTACATCGAAACTTTTTCGGCCTATGCACGTAGTTTTTTGGGAAACATTGAGCGTCCCGATGTGGATCATATTGCCGGACTAAGCCCTGTAATAAGCATTGAGCAAAAAACAACCAGCAAAAACCCACGCTCCACCGTGGGAACTACCACCGAAATTTACGATTTTTTACGGCTGCTGTTTGCACGGGCAGGTGAAGCCTACTCGTACGAAACGGGCGAAAAAATGGTTAACTATTCCGACAAGCAAATCATACAACTGATACGCGATCAATACCTCAACAAAAAAATATTTTTACTGGCGCCCGTTGTAAAAGGAAGAAAAGGCCATTACCGCGAACTGTTTGAACAGATTGCTAAAAAAGGTTTTATCTACGTTCGGGTGGATGGTGACATACGGGAAATTACGCCGGGAATGAAAGTGGACCGGTATAAAATTCATGACATTGAAATTGTAATTGATCGCCTGGAAATCAAACCAACCGACGATGAAAAACGGTTGAGGGAAGCGGTTACCCTGGCCATGGAAACCGGTAAGGGCATGTGCCTGGTGCAGGAAAAAGACACCAGCGAAAGTCGGTTTTTCAGCCGTACGCTGATGTGCCCCACTACCGGCATATCCTACGATGAACCGGCTCCCCATTCCTTTTCGTTTAATTCTCCGCACGGTGCCTGTCGCAAGTGTAAGGGAATTGGCCATGTGAACGAAATTGATTATCAAAAGGTAATCCCCGACCCGTCCAAAAGCATTCATGCGGGTGGAATTGTTCCTTTAGGAAAATACCGGAACTCTATAGTATTCTGGCAGTTAGAGGCCATAGCCGAAAAGTATGACTTTACCCTGAAAACACAGATTAAAAACATCCCTGAAGAAGCGCTCGATGTAATTTTTAATGGGTCAGAAGAAACAATTCGCCTAAAAAACACACCGCTGGGCAACTCATCCAACTATATGATGAGTTTTGACGGAATTTTAAAATACATCCGTGGACAACAGGAAAATAAAACCTCAAAAAAAGCCAATAAATGGGCGGAGCAGTTCGTAAAAAACACCGTTTGCCCGATATGCAATGGCCAACGCCTGAAAAAAGAATCCTTATGGTTCAGAATCCATGATAAGAATATTTCTGAACTATCAGAGCTGGACATTTCCTCGCTATACGAGTGGCTTGCAAATAGTGACAAACACCTTGATAAAAAGCAAAAAGCCATTGCCACCGAAATATTAAAAGAACTGCAAACACGGTTGAAATTCCTGTTGGATGTGGGCCTGGGGTACCTATCGCTCAACCGGGGTACCATGACCTTATCGGGAGGAGAAAGTCAACGCATACGTCTTGCAACGCAAATTGGTTCGCAACTGGTTAACGTGCTGTATATACTGGACGAACCCTCTATTGGATTGCATCCGCGCGACAATGTAAAACTGATACAATCGCTGAGCGATTTGCGCGACATTGGAAATTCGGTAATTGTGGTGGAGCACGACAAAGACATGATGCTTCACGCCGATTATATATTGGACATTGGACCACATGCGGGGGTACATGGTGGCGAGGTAGTTGCCTCGGGGGCTCCCAACGAACTTCTGCAAGCCAACACCTTAACGGCGCACTACCTGCGTGGGGAGGCGGTCATCCAAATTCCCCCCAAAAGAAGAAAGGGAAACAAAAAGAAAATAAGCATAAAAGGAGCCAGCGGGCACAATTTAAAGGATGTAAATGTGGATATTCCACTGGGTACAATGGTGTGTGTAACCGGGGTATCGGGCAGTGGAAAATCCAGCCTAATTAACGAAACACTTCAACCCGCGCTCAGCCAGCATTTATACAATTCGGTAAAAGATCCCCTTCCTTATACTGCTATCAGTGGCATTGAACATATTGATAAGGTGGTGGATGTGGACCAGGCGCCCATTGGCCGTACGCCCCGCTCAAACCCGGCTACATACACCAATGTTTTTGCCGATATTCGCAAACTGTTCACCAACCTCCCCGAATCGAAAATACGGGGCTATAAGGCAGGCCAATTTTCGTTTAACACAGCGGGTGGAAGCTGCGAAACCTGTAAGGGAAATGGCTACAAAACCATAGAAATGAACTTTTTGCCGGATGTAATGGTGCCTTGTGAAGATTGCCATGGGCAACGTTACAAACGCGAAGTGCTGGAGGTGCGTTACAAAGGAAAATCCATTGCCGATGTACTGGACATGACCATTGATCATGCGCTGGATTTCTTTGAACACATTCCCTCCATCCATCACAAATTAAAAACGATACAAGATGTTGGATTAGGCTACATCACGCTCGGACAGCCCTCTACCACGCTTTCGGGTGGGGAATCGCAGCGTGTAAAACTCGCCACCGAACTGGCCAAAAAAGATACCGGCAAAACCTTGTATATTTTAGATGAACCCACCACCGGTTTGCATTTTGAAGACATACGTGTGCTGTTAAACGTACTGAACCTATTGGTGGAAAAAGGAAATACCGTATTGATTATTGAACACAACCTGGATGTGATAAAAACAGCCGACTACATTATTGACATTGGTAAGGAAGGCGGAATGCTTGGAGGAAATGTGGTTGGTACAGGCACTCCCGAACACATTGCAACCTTGAAGGAAAGCCATACCGGAAAATTTTTAAAGGAGGAACTGCAACTTCCATAGCCATTGACCACACAAAAAGGCGACTGCCGCAAATTTGCAGACAATCGCCCTAAATCAGAGACATTTTATTTTTTCGTGCGTTATGCTTCGTGCACGCCGTTAATAATGCTTTTGTAATTTTTTAATGGATGTTTACCAATGGAGGCCACATACAGATGTACCAACAGAAAAACAAAAATTAAGGTACCAAACAACACATGTACAAAGGCCGTAACCTGTATACCTGACCAGTTAAAAATACGGTTAACAATCATTTCGGGGTACAGCAATGCAATACCCGA
>JAUIMD010000276.1 GCA_030433225.1 Bacteroidia bacterium | reverse complement strand
GCTTATGGTAAAAGTCACCCTGATTCCTCCAGCATGTATTACCTTAAAGCCAAGGAGTTGGACCTGCTTCGGTTTCGTGCGCCGGAAGCCTTCAATAAAACGATTGTAGAATTAGCTGAAAAATACAACTGCTCGGCAGTAAACATGGCGGATGCGTTTTTAGCGTTTAGTGGCGAAAATGTGGTGGGCAATGCCTTGTTAACCGAACACGTGCATCCCAACGTGGCCGGTTATTTTGTAATGGCGGATGCGTTTTACGAGGCACTCCGAAAAACAAATTTGCTGGGAGACTGGAGCCATGCCATTGAGCGTGACGAGGCTTTTCAGGACATTCCGGTTACTTTGATCGATTCCCTGCAGGGCGCAATGATTGTGGAGAATTTGAAAAAATCGTGGCCCTTCGATTTGAGCAAGGCCGGAAGTGTACATCGGAAACAATATTTTACCCGGTCTATTCCGGGTTACGAGCAACTGAAAGCACTCGATCTGTTTAATAAAGAGGTGGCCTGGGACGAGGTGATGTCTCAATCGTACGATTGGTACGAGCAAAGGGGCAATTATGAACAGTGTTTGCGCATACTGCAATCCATGTTGCTCATTTCGTATGGCCAAACGCATTTGTACTACTATGCCGGGGAAATGTGTATGAAAATGGAAGATGCCCCCAAGGCCGTATATTACTTTGGAAAATATCACCAAATGGAGCAAAGTCCGTTAGCAGCCTGCAAACTGGCAGAAGCTATGATTGCAAACAACAGAAAACAGGATGCCCGTAGGTTATTGGAAGAAGCGGTGGCAAAAGGTACACAGGAACAGGTAGTTACCAACTTGTTGAAGCGTTTAACAGAAGCGACGGAATAAAGAAGTTTTACCACATGTTTTTGAGGTCGTTTGCTGTGAATAGGTGGTTACGCTTGTGGTAAAATGAAGCATGTTTTTTTCGGTTGGCGATTTGATTTTTCCCACTTAAACGTTGCACCAACGCCAGGGGAACCAAAACAAGGAAATACACCCAAAACAGCAAAAAAGGATTCATTACCGTACCTACCATTCGTGAAAACAGCATCCACCCATTGTGTATAATTTTTGACAGACGGGGCGAAATTAATGAGATGATTACCAGCGCCATGCTGAAATATACCAGTGCACTATAAGGGTGAAACCAGTAGACTACAAGCAAAAATGCCGCAAGGATCCACAGCGTTTTCCGTTGTTTTTTCTTTTCAGTGTTGGTAATGGACTGCATGTGTGAAATTTAAAACAGGGTGTAAATAAAGGGAGCCAGGGCCGAGCCACTGCTAAAAAAAAGAAGCGCACCCAACAATAAAAAAATGAGGAGCAGCGGAACCAGCCACCACTTTTTTCGCTCCTTCAGAAAAAGGAAAAAATCACGTAAGAATTCCATTTATTTTTCAATTATACAGTTTTCCAAAACTAATACATCCATTTCCGTTTTCATAAAACATGCCAGGGCATCTTCGGGGGTATTTACAATGGGTTCATCTTTCACATTAAAACTGGTGTTAATCAATACACCTACCTGGCTCACTTTTTTATACGCTTGTAAAAGGTTCCAAAAGTCCGGATTAATCTCCTGCGTAACCACCTGTATTCTTGCCGAATAATCGATGTGTGTAATGGCCGGAAGCGCTGATTTAGGGAATTGTCGCTTTTCGTCCAGGCTCCAATCCTCAAAGCCACCGGGCAGGGGGATGCGCTTAGCTTGCTTAATTTTTCCCGTAAATTGCATGTAATAGGATTGCTTTCCGGGTTCAAACCACGTATCGTAATCTTCGGCACACACAGCCGGTGCAAAGGGCCGGAATCCTTCCCTGAATTTTATTTTCAGGTTTAAGGTGCGTTGCATTTCGGGGTGGGATGCGGAAGCCAGTATACTTCGGTTGCCCAGCGCACGCGGGCCAAATTCGGCACGTCCTCTGAACCATCCTACCACTTTATTGGCGGCAAGATGGTGGGCGGTCTGCTGCATCAAATCATCATTATTTTCTATGTAGTTGTAGGTACAGTGGTGGGTACGTAACAGTTGTACAATATTGTGATGCGAACTTTTTACGCCGAGATAGGGTGAAAAAGGCGTGTGATTCGTTTCGGGTTGCGTGTTTTGTCCAATGTGGGCTACAGCAAGTGCCGCTCCTAATGCACCTCCTGCATCGCCGGCTGCCGGCTGAATAAAAATGTCATCAAACACCTGTTGGGCGTGCAATACCGAATTGGCCACACAGTTTAAGGCTACCCCTCCAGCCATACACAAATAGCGGGCTTTTGTTTGTGCCTTTACATGGCGTAGCATGTTGAGCAATATTTCCTCCAATACCAACTGGGCCGCCATGGCCAGGTCGGCATGCACCTGTAGCAGTGGGGCGTCTGGCTGGCGTCGTTTACAAGCAAACAACTTTTCCCACTGGCGATCGTTTACCATGCGCAACCCTACAGGGTAGGCAAAATACGCCTTGTTGAGCTGGAATGATCCATCCGGGCGTAGATCTATCAAATGTTGCTTGATGCACTGCACAAAGTGCTGCACATTTTTAGAACTGGCGTTGCTGTAGGGGGCGAGGCCCATCATTTTGTATTCTCCGGCGTTCACTTCAAATCCAAGAAAATAGGTAAACGAGGAGTAGAACAAGCCCGGGGAGTCGGGGAAATGGAGCTCGCCCAAAATGCGTACTCCTTCAGTTCGATCTGCCATTCCAAACGAGGTCGTGGCCCATTCGCCCACGCCATCCACCGTAAGAAACGCACTGCGCTCAAATGGGGAGGTGTAAAATGCACTGGCCGCATGCGATAAATGGTGTTCGGGAAACCGAATGGGCACGGATAGCTTTTTTAATGCACCAATGTTTTTCAGGTGTTTTCTGATCACCTGTTTCATGAACAGTTTTTCAGTAAGCCATACTGGCATGGCTTTGGCAAACGATAAAAAGCCTTTGGGAGCAAAGGCATAATAGGTTTCCAGAAGACGCTCAAATTTTAAAAACGGCTTTTCGTAATAAGCAATGGCATCTACATCGTTCAGGGAATATTCTGCCTCCGAAAGGCAAAAACGAATCGCATGTACCGGAAAAGAAGCATCATTTTTTTTACGAGTGAACCGTTCCTCCTGGGCAGCATACCGCACCTTGCCGTTTTCTACCAAAGCAGCGGCCGAATCGTGATAAAATGCGGATATGCCTAAAATGATCATACCGGCAAAGATAAAGATTGCGGCCAGATATGTGGAGGGTCTTGCCGGAAACTTCGTTACATTTAGGGGGCAGAAATGAGTTCGTTTTTTTATAGAATGTTTAAAACTTTTGTAGGCGGAAAATCAACCCTCGTGCGTTATCATTACATTTGCGATTAGACTAAAAATCAGGAGAGTTTATGGCCAAAAAAGGAAAGGTGGCGGAAACGCCCTTAATGAAGCAATACAATGAAATCAAGAAGAAACATCCTGATGCCATTTTGCTGTTTCGGGTGGGTGATTTTTACGAAACTTTTTCGGAGGATGCCATTAAAACTGCCGGTATTTTAGGCATCACCCTTACGCGAAGAGCCAACGGTGCGGCACAATATATCGAGTTGGCTGGATTTCCGCACCATGCCCTGGATACCTACCTGCCAAAACTGGTAAGGGCAGGTCAACGGGTGGCCATTTGCGAACAACTGGAAGACCCCAAGCAAACCAAAACCATTGTAAAACGGGGCATTACCGAGCTGGTAACTCCGGGGGTTTCCATCAACGACAACATTCTTAATCACAAGGAAAATAACTTTTTGGCCAGTGTACACCTGCAAAAAAGCAGTGCCGGGGTGTCTTTTTTGGACATTTCAACGGGTGAGTTCCTGGTGGCCGAGGGAACGCTGGATTATGTGGAAAAGCTCATCAGCAGTTTTGCCCCCAAAGAGGTACTGTTTGAACGCGGTAAACGGGCTGCTTTTGAGGCCACTTTTGGCACCAAACTGTACACTTTTCAGTTGGAAGACTGGGCTTATGGAGATGAATCGGCGCGAAACCGACTGCTGCAACATTTCGAAACCCGGAACTTAAAAGGCTTCGGGGTGGAAAACCTAAAGCTGGGAGCGGTGGCAGCGGGAGCCATTTTGCACTATTTGGATTTAACCCATCATCAGCAAGTGGGGCACATTACTGGTTTATCGCGCATTGAGG
>JAUIMD010000275.1 GCA_030433225.1 Bacteroidia bacterium | reverse complement strand
CTGGTATTTGTAATTGTTTTAATACACAATGTGCTGGCATTGGCTACGGGGTTCTCGTTCAGCAGTTTGTTGCGACGCCCCTCGCGTGACCGGCGCACCATTACCATAGAAACCGGGATACAAAACTCAGGTCTGGCGCTGGCCATCATGTTTAATCCAAAAATATTTCCACCCGAACTGGAGTTGGGGGGAATGACCATTATTGCTGCCTGGTGGGGCGTTTGGCACATTATAAGTGGATTAAGTATCGCATCTTTGTGGGCCCGAAAAAAAATAGTTGAAACAGGAAGCAACACCTAAAAATTAGCGCTTCTGCGTTATTCTCTCGGAAAGCATTATTTTTTGTTGAGTGTAGAATGTGGCAAATGAAAGAAAATAGAAACACATGAAATTAGAAAACTGGTCGCCGGGTTATGCTGTAGCCCGCCCCATTATACGCTTTGTTCATCGCCTGATGTACCGAAAATACCAGGTGCTTGGAAAAGAAAACATTAAAGGGGGGCAGCCGATTATTTTTGCCCCGAACCACCAAAATGCCCTGAGCGATGCCCTTATAGTGCTTTTTGCTACCTTGTTTCAGCCGGTTTGGCTGGCAAGAGCCGATATTTTTGCGTCAAAAGCGGTGGCCGGAATTCTTCATTTTATGAAAATGTCGCCCGTGTACCGCATTCGCGATGGAAAGGATTCGTTGGGAAAAAACCAGGAAGTTTTTGACATGGCCATTCGGGTGTTAAAAAACAAACGGCAACTGGCCTTGTTTCCCGAAGCAACGCATTCCGGTAAACGACAGGCGATTGTCCATAAAAAAGCAGTACCGAGAATCGCTTTTATGGCCGGTGAAGAAACGAACTTTGAACTGGACATTAAAATTGTTCCCACCGGCATTTATTACAGCCACTATTATGCCTTTGATAAAGACGGGCTGGTGGTTTTTGGCAAACCCCTGAATTTGATAGATTACAAGGAGAGGTACTTGCAAAGCCCATCAGAAGCGACCAATGCCTTGCGCAAAGATTTAAACCAGGCCGTTTTGGACATAAGCTTTAACATTCCGTCAAAAAAACATTACGAAGTCTATGAGTTTTTGCGGGAGGTAGTGGGGCGCGATGCCGAAAAAACACAGCCAGAAACAAAGCGTAGCCTGTATAAAGCCATTAAGCGCGACCAAAAAATTGTAGACCGCATGTATGCCGGGGAGCTTGCCGGTGAGCCCGCCTTTGAAGAGTTGCTGCAACAGGGCGGAGCGTATAAAAATCTGTTAGAATCGTTTGCGGTTACCGATAACGCTGTGGTTGCCGGTCGTCCATCCGTTGCCAGAATAGTGGGCACTGGTTTATTGCTGCTGCTGTTTGCCCCTTTCGCATTGCTGGGGTATGTAGCGCATTACTTTTTACGGCCTTTCCCCCTAAAAATGATTCGAAACAAAATAAAGGAAGAAGCCTTTTGGGACTCGTTTTTAATGGTAATAGCCCTGGTGGGAGGCGTTGTTTTTTATGCCTTATACGCTTTGTTGCTAACCCTCGTGTTTCATACCTGGTACATTACCGTTGGAGTTCTTTTGCTGCTGCCGGTAACCGCAAAAATTGCCCACCGGTGGAACAATGCACTGAAAAACCTGCGCATGCGTTTAAGGCTCAAGGGATCTGCCGCTACACAGTTAAATACTATACGAAAGGACGTGCTTACCGCTTACCATCGTTTGAAATAGTCCACATGTTTTATTGTCATATGGGTGGATATGGGGCAAATAAAGCAATACAGAGAATTTTCACTACTTTAGCATCTTAACATCGTTGAAGAAAAGAAACGTTATGTCCGTAGAGATTAGGGAAGTAAAAACCAAAAAAGACGTAAAACAGTTTGTAAACCTGCAGTTTGAGCTGTACAAAAACAGTAAATATTGGGTTCCCGCGTTAAAAAGTGATGAAATCAACAGCCTGTTGCCCGAAAAAAATCCGGCATTCGAATTTTGCGAAGCCAAGTTTTGGCTGGCGTATAAAAACGGCAAATGTGTTGGGCGTATTGGTGGAATTATCATCCCAATGCGCAACGAAAAAACGGGCGAAAAAGTGGGGCGATTCACCCGACCCGAGTTTGTAGATGATCCTGAGGTAGCCGACACCCTTTTTGCTACCGTAATCCAATGGGTAAAAAGCAAGGGTATGGAAGGCATCGAAGGCCCGCTTGGCTTTTCAAATCTCGACCATGCCGGACTGATGATTGAAGGCTTTGACCATTTGCCCTCTGTAGCCTCCGATTACCATGCCCCGCACTACCTGAAACATTATGAGCGAAACGGTTTTGTAAAAGAAGTGGACTGGCTTGAATTTCGCATCACGTTTCCCGAACAATTGTCCGACAAAGCCATTAAGATAAACGAGATGGTTAAAAAGCGGTACGGCATGCGATCGTTGGAGTTCACACAAAAAAGTGAATTAGCTCCCTATAAATATAAAATTTTCGAGGTGTTTAACGAGGCGTTTCGTCAGCTGTTTGGCACTTTCGAATTTCCTGAAAAACTCCAGAAATTTTATGCCGACAAATATTTCCCCATGCTGAATCCAAATTTTGTAAAGCTAATGGTGGATAAGGATGACCGGCTTGTAGCCTTTGTTATAGGCTTGCCAAGCCTCTCCAAAGCCATGCAAAAGGCGGGTGGAAAACTGTTTCCGTTTGGCTGGTACCACATAAAAAAAGCGCTGGAACATCCACAGGAAATTGACCTGATGCTAACCGGTGTACTGCCCGAATACCAAAGTAAAGGACTGGTAGCCGTGCTGACCACCGACATATGGAAAACTTCGAAAAAATACGGTGTTAAAGACGTAGAAACCACCGGAATGCTGGAAACCAATACCGTGGCCATTGGTATGTGGAGAGCATATGACCATATTCAGCACAAACGTAAACGCAGTTTCCGTAAAATGTTTTCATAATCCATCTGAAAAAGCGAAAATAAACACCTATGAAAAAAGCCATTTATGTACTCCTCTTCACCCTGTGCAGCATGCAATGGCTTTATTCACAAATTAGTCATGGCGGAAAACCGGCAACCGTAGTTCAGCACAAAGCTGCCCGTTTTGAGCAGGACCGTATTGTGCTAAGAGGCCTTACCAACCCCGATTCTGCCACCATTGCCGACCGCTTAAAAGCCAATCGGCATAAATCCCTCACCTTTGCCCACAAATACGAAGTGCAGTTATCGCCCGATAATGCCGGTACCTGGTACTCGCTTGCCAATGGGCAGCGCGTTTGGAAACTCCACATTGCATCTCCCAATGCCAAAAGTCTGAATCTCATTTTTTCAGCCTTTGAGGTGCCTGAGGGTGGACTTGTTTTTGTATACAATCCTGACCAGTCGGTAGTACGGGGTGGATTTAATCACCTGAATAACAAAGAAGGCGGAGTGCTCCCGGTAATGCCCGTTCCCGGCGATGAGTTGGTGGTAGAATACCAGGAGCCGCTTCAACCCGATTTTCCGGCCTTGCTCGAAATAGGGAGCGTAAACCACGATTACATCGGAATATTTGGCGGCTTTAAAGTAGGTGAGTTTGGCGATTCAGAGCCATGCGAAGTGGATGTAAATTGCCTGGGTACTTCCGAAATAACCAAGCGCGGCATTGTAAAAATGATAGTGGACGGGGCAGAAGTGTGTACCGGTGCCTTGCTAAACAATACCAGTCGTGATGCTAAAAATTACATCCTTTCTGCTGCCCATAGTTTTAACGGCAACCGCGATAAAGCCCGTAGAACGCTGTTTATTTTCAATTACCAATGCCCCTTTTGTTCTATGCCAGATATTGAAGGAACCCGCGAACAATCGGTGGCCGGAGCAGCCATGCGTGCTTTTTCCCCCAGTGGACCAGGGCAAAACCTCGATTTTTCGCTCATGGAACTTTCCATTGCTCCACCTGATGCTTACCGCCCCGTTTACCTGGGATGGGATGTGCGCGAAACCGTACCCTCGCGTACCTATTGCATACACCACCCGGCCGGCGATGTAAAAAAAATATCGGTGGACGACCACCGACCCGTCATTTCAACCATCTCCATTGGTGGGGTTGAATATTATGAAAAAGGACACCTGTTGATAGAAGAATGGGACGTTGGAGCAACGGAGCCAGGGTCGTCAGGCTCGCCCATGTTTAATGTGCAGGATCAGGTGGTAGGGGGGT
>JAUIMD010000274.1 GCA_030433225.1 Bacteroidia bacterium | reverse complement strand
ATTCGGGGAGCCACCCGACTAATTTATACCCGCTCTTCGGTAAACTTTAGCATGCAATAAAAATTCCACAACCGTTTTTTACGTTATATTTGCAGCCAAATTTTTTGACGAAACTGTAGCATCATGAACGATTTTAAAAGAACCCTGATAACGACTGCTTTACCTTATGCCAATGGCCCTGTTCACATTGGCCACCTTGCCGGCGTTTACGTACCGGCAGATATATTTGCGCGCTACCTGCGCATGAAAGGGGAGGAAGTTTTGCTGATTGGAGGTTCTGATGAGCACGGTGTTCCCATTACCCTGAAAGCTAAAAACGAAGGCATAACGCCTCAGGATGTAGTGGATCGCTACCACGGCATCATAAAAAAATCGTTCGAAGATTTCGGTATTACCTTTGATGTGTATTCACGCACTACGTCAAAAACCCATCAGGACCATGCCTCTGCTTTTTTTAAAACACTGTACGATAAGGGTGAATTCATTGAAAAAACATCGGAACAATTCTACGATCCAAAAGCCCATCAGTTTTTAGCCGACCGTTACATTACCGGAACCTGCCCTCACTGTAAAAGTGAAGGGGCGTACGGCGATCAGTGCGAAAGCTGCGGCACCTCGTTGAACGCCACAGACCTGATTCATCCAAAATCGGTTATTAGTGGAAGTAAACCCGAAATGCGCGAAACCAAACACTGGTATTTACCCCTGGATAAATACGAACCTTTTTTAAAGGAATGGATATTGGAAGGGCATAAAGAATGGAAAAGCAATGTGTACGGACAGTGCAAATCGTGGATTGACATGGGCCTGCAACCCCGTGCCGTAAGTCGTGATTTGGATTGGGGCGTTCCTGTGCCGGTGGAAGGTGCCGAAGGAAAAGTTTTGTACGTATGGTTTGATGCGCCCATTGGCTACATTAGTGCCACCAAGGAACTAACCCACGACTGGGAAACATGGTGGAAAGACGACTCCACCCGCATGCTGCATTTTATTGGGAAGGATAACATTGTTTTTCACTGTATCGTATTTCCAACCATGTTAAAAGCACATGGTGCGTATAATTTACCGGAAAACGTACCGGCCAACGAATTTTTAAACCTGGAAGGCGATAAAATTTCCACCAGCAGAAACTGGGCGGTATGGCTGCACGAATACCTGGAAGAATTCCCCGGAAAACAGGATGTTTTGCGCTATGTACTTACCGCCAATGCTCCCGAAACCAAAGACAACGATTTTACCTGGAAGGACTTTCAGGCTCGAAACAATAATGAACTGGTTGCCATTTATGGAAACTTTGTGAACCGCACCCTGGTATTAACACACAAATATTACCAGGGCGAAGTTCCTGCATTGGGAGAACTGACCGATTATGATCAGGAAATAGTACAAGAACTGACAGCCACAAAAGCCAAAATTGAAAAGGCGCTGGATGGTTTTAAAATACGCGAGGCCTTGTTTGAAGCCATGAACATTGCCCGAATCGGTAACAAATACATTGCAGACTGTGAACCCTGGGCTGTAATGAAAACTGACCCGGAACGTGTGAAAACCATTATGAACATTTGTATGCAAATTACGGCAAACTGTGCCATTGGCCTGGCGCCTTTCCTGCCGTTTACGTCGCAAAAACTGCAAGGGTTTATGAATGTAGAAGAACTGAACTGGAGTTCGCTGGGAGGGATAGATTTGATACCTGCGGGACATTCCATAAACAAATCGGCACTGCTGTTCGAAAAAATTGAGGACGAAACCATCGAAGCTCAAATTCAAAAACTGCTGAACACGAAAGAGGCGAACAAAGCCGAAAGCCAAAAGGTTGAACCGGCCAAAGCGAATTGTTCGTTTGAGGATTTCATGAAAATGGACATCAGAACCGGCACCATTCTTGAAGCCGAAAAAGTAGCTAAAACCAAAAAGCTGTTGAAACTAACCGTGGATACCGGCCTGGACAAGCGCACTGTGGTAAGTGGCATTGCAGAGTTTTTTGAACCCGAAAAAATTGTAGGACAACAGGTGTCCATTCTTATTAATCTTGAGCCACGAAAAATACGGGGCATTGAAAGTCAGGGGATGATTTTAATGGCGGAAGATGCCGATGGTAAACTTATGTTTATTTCGCCAACCGAGAAAACATCCAACGGAAGTATTGTCCGTTAAATCGTTAGCGGTTTTGTTTGCCAATTGGGGAATTAATCGTAGATCCTTGAGGTTCTGTAAACACTTTTAAACGTCTTTGCAATAAGTCAGTATTTAAAGTGGATTATTCTTCCTCCTGCTTTCCAACATACAACTGGCCGGTCTCGTATTTCAAAACTTCGATACTGGCTCCCTTTTCGATAAACCCTTCTGTTGATACCGCATCGAAAAGCTTATTTTCAATCAGTACCTTGCCACTGGGGCGCAGCACGGTTTGCGCCTTGCCTTGTTTCCCCACCTGCAAAACCGTTTCGGGGGGCACGCCTACGAACCCTTCGGTCAGCGTTTGTTCGGATGTTAGCGCCAGTTTATCGAATGGCCCTTTTCCCCATAAGCGGGCGGTTAAAAATATTGAAGCACCGAGGCCCAGCAACATACTTATGGTTACCGTGGCAAATGCCGTTACCAGGTTTGAGAAATCAACATCTTTCAAATCAAACGAAAAGTTATCCACCATGCTCAGGCTCAACCCAACAATCACCAGAATTATTCCCGAAATACCGGCCACTCCAAATCCGGGAATCACAAAAACTTCTATGGCAACAAGTATTAGTCCTACAACCGCAAGAATAATTTCCCAGTTTTGTGCCAATCCATCCACATACAAAGGCGCCAGGTACAATATGGCCGCCAACACTGCTATGGCAAGGGGAAAGCCAATGCCCGGTGATTGTAGCTCAAAATAAAGGCCACCAATTATTAACATTATAAGTATGCCCTGAAAAATGGGATTCATTAAAAATCCTTTCATGTTTATCCCGGCATTGGGCTTAAAAGTCACCACCCGATACTCCTGATATCCCAGATGTTCTTCAATAATTTCTGCCACATCTTCAGCCAGGCCTTCACAATAGTTGTGCAACATGGCTTCGTTGGCAGTAAAGGTAAGCACCTTACCGGTATCACTAATTCCTTCCACATAAAGAGATGCATCCACCATAGCTTCCGCAATTTACGGCTCTCGAAACCACACCAAAGTTGTATCTGTGCCATTAATCACGGTATCTTTTCCGTGTGCCTCGGCGGTGGCCCTAATGGTGGCCCGCATATAACTCTGGTATTTATCCGGCATTTGTTCACCCGACTGGCCCACCACAGTAGCGGCCCCAATGCTTCCTCCCGGACGCATAAATATGCTGTCGCATGCGATGGAAATTAAAGCCCCGGCCGAAGCGGCATTGTTGTCGATAAACACATATACCGGAATAGGGCTATTGAGTATTTTTGTTCGGATGGAATCGGCAAAAACAACCTGTCCCCCATAGGTATTCATATGGATCAATATAGCTTTTGCTTTGAGGGATTGGGCTTCCTCAAAACCGTATTTGGTATATAGCCATGTGGTACTGCCAATTTCTTTTTTAATGTCAATTTTATAAATAACAGGTTTCGGGATGGTATCCTGCCCAAAAAGAGGAAGCAAAAACCCAACCAACAAAACTGTACACCAGCATCTTAACTTTGCCATATGTATTGTGTTTAAAAACCAAAAGATAAGCATAAAGTACTAGAATAAAAATTAAGGATTCGAAGCGTTCATTTGTTATATTATGTTAATTTTTCTCAATATTGTAAACAAACCTAAAAATGTTAAATGGCTAGTTCATTAGTGCTTATGCAAACAGTTTGATTTGTTCATTTAATTTTTTCTAAATAAAGCTTAATAGAACTATTTAAAATCGATACAAATTGTACATTTGATCTACACAAACACTCTTAAGACAATGAACATTATGACCACAATTCAATTCTACGACAAAGTACTGAGCCTGCAAGACAAGTTGTACACGTTTGCACTGAGTTTGGCAAACAATGCCGAGGATGCGGAAGACCTGCTTCAGGAAACCACCCTGAAGGCCCTGAAAAACCAGGATAAGTTTGTTGATAACATTAATTTTAAAGGTTGGATGTTCACCATTATGCGTAACATCTTTATTAACAACTACCGCAAGCACGTTAATAGTCAGACCCTGATTGACAACACCAAG
>JAUIMD010000273.1 GCA_030433225.1 Bacteroidia bacterium | reverse complement strand
CTTGATTCTTGATGTCATCAGCAATTTGTTTTTTTAATAGGGTCGAATATTGCTCAAGGGTTTGTGCAGTATTTTGATGAAAAAAGCTTTTAATGGCAAAGTGAGATATTAATAAGACAATTGAGATACTGATCAGTGCAATCCCAAGCATGGTTGGGAATAATTGGTAAAAAAGTCTTCGCCACTGTAGTTTTCAGGATTAAAACTTGCCTCCATTTTGTACTTATCTAGCAAGTTGTAATGCGCGGAAACCCCAAATGAATTTCGTTTTTGTTGCAAATTAAAGGTTTGTGTATTGAATGAGGGTGAAGCCAAATTATTGGAGCTGTCCCTAAGTTCATAATTGGTTTTATAGTAGGTGTACGAGCCGGTTATGTCCAAATCAGATTTGTCCCCCAGCTTAGGTGAATAGGTTACGCTGTTGAAAATCATCAGGTGCCTTCTATTCGTTTTACGATCGTATGTGGTTCCTAATTCAGGGTTCGGCCAAGGATTCCTAAGGTTAGGGTCAAATGCGTCTTCGGTATGATGATCCTCCAAATACGATGCATCCACCCTAAACTTTAAGGATTTTACGGGAACCAGTTGCAAATGTAGGGTGGGGTTTATTAGGGTATATTTGGTGGTGGCATGCGAGGATTCGGCATAGGCCACCGGGTTGTAATACGCATCTCCCTGGAAATTGTTCTCCGGCTCAAAATACTCGGCTGTTTGATTTCCATCGGCATCGTACCGGTAAACGGACATGTTGGGCATTTTGCGAACGGCCACCTCATAAAAGCTCAGGTTTCTTTCATCAAAATAACTTTCGGAATGTGTTTGATTGTAATTTATACCCCCATGCGCCTGAAAGATGGAGGAAGGCGAATACTCCAGGTAGCCACGAAGGGAATAGTCGTTTCCGCCCGTTTGAATGGTGGTGCCTGAGTTGGTAGAAAAATCGGTTACTACCCCGTATCCCAATGAGTTTTTGGTGCCGCGCAACGCCAGGTAGTGCTGCATGGTATTTCCGGTTTGCAAAATTTCGTCCTGCCAATCGGTATTTTTATTGTAGTTGTAATAGTCTTCATAAGAACGATCGTATAGCAATTCCCGATGAGTATGATTCCATTCTGAAAATGGATTATAAAAGGCCTGCTTCATCATCATTGTATAATCATCGCCATTTAAAAGTTCATACCCTTTGGTGGGTTGCACTACGGTGTTTCGGAAACCATAATCCACCCGTATGGCATTTTCTTTGTTGCGTTTGGTGGATATGGCGAGCACCCCGTTTTGAGCTGCTGGCCCCAGGTAGGAATACGTGCTGGAATAGGGCAAATACTGAATATTTTCAATGCTTTCGATAGGGACCATGGCCCAGCGGGCAATGTCGTATTTATCGGCTACCGTAAAATCAAGGGTTTCTTTTTTGTTTTGGAAAGGAATGCCATCAATGATCAACAAAGGTTGGTTGGCACTGCTAAGCTGATAGGTACTTTCGTTGTACAAACTGAACCCCATGCCGTATGTTTCTGAAAACTTACCAGCGGTTTCCCCTATGGCCGAAATTGTGGATGCTTGTTTAACAGCTGTTGTATCCATTTCCTCAACCTCCTGTGCTAAACCTGATCCCCCTAAAAAATAGACTAAAAGAACAATACTAAATGATGCTAACTTATTCATGTACTTACGGTTCGTTCGAAAACATTTTTTTGCAAGGATGAAGATAGCATCATTTCTTTAATTTGCATGGATGCGAAAGGTGTATATTTTATAATACAAGGTATGTTTTCATGCGTAACGTGATTTCCTGTTTGTTCAGTAAATTATCGAGATGCAGCTCCACGTATTAATCGGTGGAGAAAAAGCGCTTCAAGAATTTCTGGATGAAAATGTCACACTTTTGTCGTCCCTTTCCCCTGCATATTATAGAATTTGGTGCTACTCAAAGTTTAAAGATTCTTGATTATGCCGTGATTGCAACACCTTTAATTGCCAGTACCGAGATTGCAAATCACGGTCAACGAAGTGGATGCTTTCGGTTTTTCATAAAACTCAGGAATAATAAATTTCCAAAATCCATGAAAAGTACCAAAATCCCCTTGTTTTTTCTTTTCCTTAGAAGCGAATAATTATTTGCTTTGTATCATCAAGTTGTAGTAACTTGCATGCCCCTAAAAAGGGAGAACAAAATTTAACAACAATCAAAAAATCGAATAAAATGGCAAATTATTTCAATTCGCTTCCCCACCGTTTAAAAAACCAGGAATTAGGTCAGTGCTCATTTATGGCAGCCTCTGAGTTCAACAATGGTGTTGACAAGTTAAAAGGTAAAAAAATCGTAATTGTAGGTTGCGGTGCTCAGGGTTTAAACCAAGGCTTAAACCTGCGCGACAGCGGTTTAGATGTTTCGTACACCTTGCGCGAAGCGGCCATTAAAGAAAAAAGACAATCGTACCTGAACGCTACCGAAAACGGTTTTACCGTGGGTACTTACGAAGAATTATTGCCTAGTGCGGATTTGGTGATCAACCTTACTCCCGATAAACAACATACTCCGGTAATCAACTCTGTAGTTCCCTTAATGAAAAAAGGTGCCACGCTTTCGTATTCCCACGGTTTCAACATTGTGGAAGAAGGCATGAAAATCCGCGAAGATTTGACCGTAATTATGGTTGCTCCAAAATCTCCGGGTTCTGAAGTACGTAACGAATATTTGCGTGGATTCGGTGTTCCAACCCTAATTGCCGTACACCGCGACAACGACCCGAATGGTGATGGATTGGAAATTGCCAAAGCGTACTGTGTAGGTACAGGTGGTCACAAGGCGGGTGTTTTGCACTCTTCGTTTGTTGCCGAAGTAAAATCCGACTTAATGGGCGAACAAACCATCTTGTGTGGAATGTTGCAAACCGGTTCCATCCTTTGCTTCAACAAAATGGTGGAAAAAGGCATCGACAAAGGGTATGCTTCTAAATTTATCCAATACGGGTGGGAAGTAATTACTGAGGCTTTAAAACATGGCGGTATCACCAACATGATGGATCGTTTATCGAATCCAGCCAAAGTGGAGGCCTACAAAATTTCTGAAGAATTGAAAGAAATCATGCGTCCTCTTTTCCAAAAACACCAGGACGATATTCTTTCCGGTGAATTCTCATCCACCATGATGGAAGACTGGGCCAACGATGATAAAAACCTGTTGACCTGGCGTGCTGCTACCGGTGAAACTGCCTTCGAAAAAACTCCGGCCGGCGATGTGGAAATTACCGAGCAGGAATATTTCGATAACGGTTTGCTTATGGTTGCCATGGTAAAATCAGGCGTGGAACTGGCTTTCGAATGTATGGTGGAAGCAGGCATGCGTCCTGAGTCGGCTTACTACGAGTCGTTGCACGAAACCCCACTGATTGCCAACACCATTGCCCGTAAAAAACTGTTCGAAATGAACCGCGTAATTTCCGATACTGCAGAATACGGCTGTTACCTGTTCGACCATGCTTGCAAGCCTCTGTTGGCCGATTTCATGACCAAAGTAGAAACCAACATTATTGGTAAAAACTACAACAATGGCATCGATGCACACGTGGACAATGCTGAATTAATTGCCATTAACAAAGCTATCCGCACTCACCTGGTAGAAACCTGTGGTGCTGAGCTACGTACGGCAATGACCAACATGGCCAAAATTGTATAAGTCTATATAAAACAGAATGTGGCGTTGCCACAACCAAACACACAAAAGCCTTTTCTCAACATGGAGAAGAGGCTTTTTTCTTTCCCACCTTTTTCATTGTTAATATTATCTTAACATTTCATTTGAATCTAGCGGCGAAGTTCTTATCTTGCATTAACTAAAATCCAAGGAGATGAACGTTATCAATCTGTCCGACCACAACTCCCTGCTTCAAACCTTTATTGCAGAGTTACGCGACAAAGATATTCAGCAGGATTCGCTACGGTTTCGAAGAAATTTGGAGCGCATTGGTGAAATCATGGCCTACGAAATCAGTAAAAAGGCCAATTATTCGCAAACCACCGTCTCCACGCCGTTGGGGCTGGCAACGCATGCGTTACCGGATGTTCGTTACGTTTTGTGCTCCATTTTACGGGCCGGGGTTCCGTTTCACAATGGCTTTTTAAACTATCTAGACAAGGCCGAAAATGCCTTTATTTCGGCCTACCGAAAATACGTGAGCAAAACTGAATTTGATGTGCATGTGGA
>JAUIMD010000272.1 GCA_030433225.1 Bacteroidia bacterium | reverse complement strand
ATATGCACCATTTTTTTGATGATAAAGCGGCTACCTGGGATCAGGATCCTAAAAAAGTAGAGCGAGCACGTATTTTTGCAGAAGGGATTCGTGCTGCCGTACAAGTAGATGGCCGGCAAACGGCCCTCGATTTTGGATGTGGAACTGGTTTACTCAGCTTTTTTTTGCAGGATGCCTTTCAATACATTACGCTGGTGGATAGCTCTGCAGGAATGATCGATGTACTTTCGGAGAAAATTAAAACACAACGCATCGCCCATTTCAGCCCCGTGCAGTGTGATGTGCTGAATGAACCTCGGCATCAACTTCCAACGGTAGATGTGATTTATACACTGATGACCTTGCACCACATTACCGATTTGGAAGCCATTTTTTCCGTTTTTAAATCCTTATTAAATAAAGGCGGTTACCTGTGCATTGCAGATCTGGAAAAAGAAGACGGCTCATTTCATGCGGGGCATCCCGGGTTTGATGGACATAATGGATTTGATAAAGATGAACTCATGAGCCGTTTACGCGCTTTTGGATTTGATTTAGTTTCGTACACTACTCCATTCACCCTGGAAAAACCCGGTGAGCATAAAACCCGTTTTTATCCCCTCTTTTTGATGGTTGTAAAATCTGTTTAGCTCCCAAATACCCCTGCAAATTTGTCTTTTCAATGGAATTTCTCGTGACAAAAATTCAGAAAAACAACCACTTGTAAACCCTACTAAACTCACTCACGCACTACCTCTGCCATTTTAACACAATTCCTTTACTGGCATACCTTTTGACTCCACCATAGTATTTTATAATTCATGTCAAACTAAAAAATGGAGGAATAAATTATGTCACTTGTAAGATTTTCAAACCAGTTTCCAAGTTTATTTGATCGATTTTTTGACAGCGATATGTTTGATTGGTCAAATAGACATTATTCAAACACCAACACCACCTTGCCATCGGTAAATATAAAAGAAGATAACGATGCTTACCATGTGGAAATGGCGGTGCCCGGATTTGAGAAAAAGGACTTTAAAATTGAGTTGAACAACGATTTGCTCACCATTTCTTCGGAAAAGCGGGACGAGAAAGAAGCAAAAGAAGGCGACAATTATTCGAAAAGAGAATTCAGTTATCAATCTTTCTGCCGTTCCTTTACCCTCCCGGCAACCGTAGAAAATGAAAAAATTAAAGCGAAGTACGACAAAGGAATACTGCACATTGATATTCCAAAGCGTGAAGAAGCCAAACCGCTTCCTCCTAAAGTCATCGCAATTTCGTAACGTACAAAGAAAAGCCGGCCACCAAGCCGGCTTTTTCATACATTGCTTTTAGGGAATGTCCGCTGATATTGGGCAAGTTCAGGATATTCGATTAAATTAGCTTCCGTTTTTTAGTGCTAACTGCAAAAGTTCCATCCATTGAAAAAATTTGTGATTATTGTGGCCGGAGGATCCGGATCGCGCATGAAAAGCGAAGTGCCCAAACAGTTTTTACCGCTGCGTGGCAAGCCGGTTTTAATGCACACCCTACAAACTTTTAGAAATTTCGACCCCGAAATAGGTATTGTGCTTGTGCTGCCGGCATCTGAAATTGATTTTTGGAATGAGTTGTGTGTAAAGCACCAATTTAAAAATGCCGACACCATTGTTAGCGGTGGAAGCAACCGGTTTCAATCGGTTAAAAACGGACTGAAAGGCATTAGCGAAAACAGTGTGGTGGCCATTCACGACGGCGTTCGTCCTTTTGTGGCACAACAAACGATAGCCAACTGTTTTAAACAAGCCGAAGCATATGGGGCGGCAGTGCCTTACATTGATATGTATGAATCGCTCCGTTATACCGATAAATCCTCGAATTATGCCATTGCCCGTGGCAACATTAAAATCATTCAAACTCCGCAGGTATTTCAATCGGAGTTGATTCAAAAAGCGTACTTACAGGAATACCAGGAAGACGCGTTTACAGATGATGCCTCGGTGGTGGAGCGCTTTGGTCATGATATTGTGATGGTGGAAGGCAACCGGGAAAACATCAAAATTACTACCCCTTTTGACCTGCTTATTGGGGAGGCGCTGGTACAATCGTAAATTAACTCTTAAAAAGAGATGCGCTACTTTTTTCACATGGCCTACCACGGCTTTCACTATCGGGGTTGGCAGCGGCAACCGGCTGCCGCCAGCATTCAACAAATAGTGGAAGACAAACTTGCCCCTTTTTTGCAGCGAAAAACGCCCATTATCGGTTGTGGAAGAACGGATGCTCAGGTTCATGCCAGCCAGTATTTTTTTCATCTGGATACAGAAGTGGTGCTAATTGAAGATTTTGTAGACATTTTTAATAAGGTGCTGCCGCCCAACCTATCCGTATACGATGTGTTTGAGGTAGCCCCTACTTTACATGCACAATTGAGTGCCACACAACGAACGTACAACTACCTGTTTCACACCCGAAAAGATCCGTTTTTGAGCGAATTAAGCAGCTACTACCCCATCAAAAAACTTGATCTGGCAGCAATGCAGGAGGCCCTTAACTTACTGCCTCGCTATACGGATTACTATGGGTTTTGCAAAACTCCGGATCAGCATTCCACCACGCAATGCAACATAACCCATGCCCGGATATTGACCAACGCATCACAAAATTTATTTCGTGTGGAAATCAGCTCCAACCGCTTTTTAAGAGGAATGATACGGATGTTGGTGGGAAAACTGCTTAAAATCGGGCAGCATCAAATGACCGTGGAAGAACTGGAGCGTGGAATAGCCGAAAAATGTACCCCACAGTTTTTAGACCTTGCATATCCACAGGGCTTGTACCTTACCCGTGTAGAATACCCCGGTTTCCACCTGCCTCCCCGCGAAACCGTGTACTGGCGCGATTAAATGCTGTTAGTGCGAAGCTTAATATTTATTAGCAAGGGTAAAAACCTCGTTTAAGGAATAGCTTTGGCTGCTTTTTTTCCCGTTCAGTTTAAATGCGTTCACCATGGCTTTGGCTACAATGGCATCTTTAATGGGGCGGTATTTTTGTAAGAACGGAACATTTTTCAGGCGGTTGCCCCAGGTAATGGCGAAAGACTCCCCCGAACGTGCTGCCCCTTCACGGTTTCCATCCAAAACTGATGGTTTAATGAGGCTTACATGCTTAAAGCCCAATTGTTGAACATCGCGGTCGAGCTCACCCTTCATGCGTGGATAGAAGAACATTGAACCGGCAGAGGCACCCGCTGAAGAAACCAACACATACTCCTTTACCCCATTTTCGGCAGCAGCTTTGGCCATTTGAAATTGGTAGGTATAATCAATTTTGTATTGCTGCTTTTTGCCACCTGCATTTTTTAAGGTAGTACCAAAGGCGGAGAACAGCACATCACCGTAAATCAGGTTTTTCCAATTATCGGGGGCATCAAAATCAATAAAGTATTCGGACAGTTTCGGGTGTTCAACTTCAGTGCTTCGGCGCACAAATACCTTCACCTCGGCAAATAAATCGTCATCCAGCAGATGCAGCAACAACGCTTTTCCTACCAAACCGGTTGCTCCCAAAAGCAGAGCAGTTTTTCCTTTTACCATTGCGACAAATAGAATAAAACGTTTTCGATATTAGGGTACAAAAACTCATATCCTTCTTCTTCCAAACGTTGAGGAATTACGTTTTCACCTTCCACCAGCATGTTTGCCCGCTCGCCCATGAACCATTTAAACACAAAGGCCGGTACAGTTACTAAAATTGATTTTTTATAGATTCGGTGCAATATTTTCAACATGCGCTCCTGCGAAGTATGTTCGGGGGCTACCATATTGTAAATACCACTTGAAGCGGGTTTATTCAGCAAAAACAGAAAGGCGCGTGCCAAATCGTGCACATGAATAAAAGAAATCACTTGTTTTCCGGAGCCGATTCTCACCCCGACACCGCGTTTCAGCATGTCAACCAAACGCGGCAGCATGCCCCCTTCTTTGCCCATAACAACCCCGATGCGGCAAATGCATAACGGAACACCGGTTGCTGCAATTTGCTGAGCGGCTTCTTCCCACTTTTTTACCGTATGGGTTAAAAATGTAGTACCAAATTCGGTGCTTTCTTCGGTATGTTTGCCATGGTAGGAATAGATGCCAATGGCCGAGGCATTAATAACTTTTTGAGGTTTATGGGGCATTAATTCAATGGCGCGGGCTAATTTCAGGGTGGTGTCTACCCGGCTGGAAACGATTTTTTGACGGTTA
>JAUIMD010000271.1 GCA_030433225.1 Bacteroidia bacterium | reverse complement strand
AGGAAAATGTCCGGTTTGCCCGGGCCATTCAGCATTTCAACAAAGTACTGTCGAAATTTCCCAATCACAACCGCACGCTCTGGTATCTGGGGCTGACCTACAAGGAATCCGAGCAGTTTCTGAAACAAAGAAGTGTTTTGCAGAAACTGATGGTTCTGATGCCCTCGCATCCAAGGGTCATGCAGGAGATGCAGCTGAATGCCAGAAATCTTCAGCGCCAGCCTCAGGATGCCAGCCTGAATGTGAATCCGGATGATTTAAGGCCCAGGGATCCCAAGGAGCCGGAGTCTCAGGAATTGCCCGAAGAACCCAGGGCACCCCGCCAGGTTTCGGTTGCCATGGAAATCTCTGATGATGATTTTCTCAAGGCCTTTGGAAGTGATCCTGAAGAGCAGGAAGTTCCAGTGGATCATGCTCCCGAAAGAGTGGCTGAAAACCCGACTCTTCCAATGGATTCCCCGCTTTCGGCTGATGCGGAAATGCTTTTCAATCAGGGTGTTACTAATCCACATGGAAGTAAGACCAATAAGTAATGCAGCGGCAATCAGGTATAGTTTACTTCGCTGTTTTTTATCGTAAATAGAGCTCATAAAATGGTGATGCTGTTTGGTTCACGTTATTCTATTAACGTTTAAACGCGGTATTTCGTATCTTCCGGATCTTCTAAAATACTAAAATAGCTGGCATAGCGGGTAACGGCAATTTCTCCCTTTTCTACCGCCTCTTTAACCGCACACCCCGGTTCATTTAAGTGCAGGCAATTGTAAAAGCGGCAATCTTCTGCCTTTTTAAATAGTTCAGGGAAAAAGTGGTAAATCTCCTCCGTTTTAAAATCCACTGTACCAAAGCCACGTATACCGGGGGTATCAATAATGTATCCGCCAAAGCTCAACGGAATCATTTCGGAGAAGGTGGTGGTATGCTTACCTGATTTGTGCGATTTGCTGATTTCGCCGGTTTTAAGGGCTGCACCGGGCGCCAGTAAATTAATAAGTGACGACTTTCCAACGCCGCTATGCCCTGAGAAAAGGGCTATTTTATGTTGAATGAGTTGCTTTACTTCCGAAATGTTTATCTCATTTTTAACCGAAATGGCGTAGGAAGGATAACCAATGGAGCTGTATAGCTTTGCCAGTTCTGTCAGGTATGCCATTTCCTCAGGGGCAAGCAAGTCGGTTTTATTAAATACAATCACGGCAGGTATCTGATATGCCTCGGCAGTTGCCAAAAACCGATCGATAAAGGTGGTGGTCGTTTGCGGATAATGAGTGGTAGCCACTAAAACGGCTAAATCGATGTTTGCCGCAATAATGTGGCTTTGTTTGGAAAGATTGGAGGAACGCCGCATCAGGTAATTTTTACGGTCGTGGATGGCAGTAATCATTCCCTTTTTATCCTTGTCCTCTAAAAAATCCACATGGTCGCCAACTGCTATAGGGTTGGTGGAGCGTATCCCTTTTATACGGAAGTTACCCCGAATGCGGCACTCAACCGTATCGCCTTCCTGTGTGGTTACATCGTACCAGCTGCCGGTATTTTTTACAACCAGGCCTGTGCGTTTATTTTCATTCCCCATAGGCTCACAAAAATAATGCTTTTCGTTAGGTACCGGCATCCTGCATGAAAAAGCTTTGTTGAAAAATTAACAATTTTAACAATTGGTGGGGAAGGAAGCTGTAAAGGTTAGCGAATGAACATGTAATGTTCAGAATTTCAGAAGTATAGGCTGTGCCTGATTTTGAGGATAGTGCCGGGAAAAAGAAAAGATATATACCCAAAAGAGGTTATGTAATTTAAATATTATCAAATGTAAATTAAATGTAAATAAAATTGAAAAAAAATTAGTATCTTGCCCATCCTAAAAACAAAAAGACATGGGAAGAAATAACATTGACACGAGTAACGGACAAACCAACATTATTGAACAGGGCACCGTTTTAAAAGGACAGATAAATGCCAAAGGAGCCTTACGTGTGGACGGTGAAATTGAAGGAACCGTAAAATGTGACGGAAAATTAGTGGTAGGGGAGAAAGGACGTATTTTAGGCGATATTTTTTGCGTAAATGCTGAAGTGATGGGCGACATTAACGGCAAATTAACAGTAGACCAATTGTTGTCGATTAAAGCCACTGCCAAGGTGGAAGGGGAGATAAAAACCGGCAAACTTTCCATTGAACCCAATGCCATTTTTAAAGGAACCTGTAGCATGGGAAGCGAAATGAAAGCCAACCTTTCAAAATCAGCCTAAAGAGAGATCCCGAATAGTTGTTTAAAATCCTGACAAACAGTTGTTGGGACGATTGGATGTTATGCTCAAATTTCTGGCACAAGAAGCCAATATTGTTACCTTTGCGCAAATTTTTACAGTATGAAAAGGTTAGAGGCTGCATTTAAAGCTTTCGATCATAAAAAGGTAATGATAATTGGCGATGTGATGGTAGACGCCTATCAGTGGGGAAATGTGAACCGCATTTCTCCGGAAGCACCGGTACCCATTGTCAGCAGTACCAACCGCGAAAGCCGGCTGGGGGGAGCAGCCAACGTAGCCTTGAATATAAAGGCGCTTGGGGGCATTCCTGTGGTGTGCAGTGTGATTGGGAAAGATGATACAGCGCACACCTTAAAGTACCTTTTCGAAGAAAAAAACAACATTTCCACCCGTTATATTCTGGAGGCTGAAGGACGTATAACTACGCTTAAAACCCGCGTTTTGAGTCAATATCAGCAACTTTTGCGCATTGATGAAGAGCAGGATTCGTACCTTGCTGCCGACCTGGAAGATCAGTTTATTTCCACCGTTAAAGCCGCCATTGAAAACGAAGAAATTTGCGCCGTTATTTTCGAAGATTATGACAAAGGTGTAATTACCCCCAAAGTAATTGGTGAGGTGGTGGAATTTTGCAACCAAAGGCAAATGATTACCCTGTGTGATCCAAAGCACCGTAATTTTTCATTCTACAAAGACATCACGGTTTTTAAACCCAACTTTAAAGAGTTTTGTGCCGGTATTCATCAAATATTACCGAAAAACGATTTTGACAATTTAAAGCTAAAAGCAAGGGAATTCCGGTTGGAGCGTAACTTTAAAAATTTAATTGTCACCCTTTCTGAGCACGGGGTTTTGGTGGATGGAGACGCATCCTTAATCATTCCCGCCGAGAAAAGGGATATTTCAGACGTTTCCGGTGCAGGTGATACGGTGATCAGTGTACTTTCTATGTGTCTGTGTGGAGGTATGGATATTGAAACGGCCTCAAAAGCGGCCAATATCGCGGGAGGTTTGGTGTGTGAAAAAATTGGTATTGTACCAATCAATAAAGCCCAGTTATTGGATGAATGCCGTAAGGTGCTGTAAAATCAGGCCTCTTCTACTTTTACTTTTGGAATGGCGCTGAGCTGTTCAAAAATTCCTTCAAAATCGTTTTTACGTATCGCCAGGTGCAGCGAGCACTGTATTCTAAAATCCTGTGAAAGAACCATAAGGTTGTGGTTTTTAACAACCTGCATAATGCTGTTCATTTCAGGGTAGTCAAAACTGGCCTTAAGCGTTTTGTAAACAATTCGTTCTTCAATGGTATTTTGTGCAATTGCATCGGCAGCAGCACTTTTGTAGGCCTGTATTAGCCCGCTTACCCCCAGTTTTGTACCGCCAAAATACCGAACAACTGTAACTAAAATATTGGTAAGGTTGTGCGACAATAACTGCCCATAAATGGGTTTACCGGCCGTGCCTGAAGGTTCTCCATCATCATTTAGCCGGTACTCCTCACCCGCAGCACCCAAACGGTAGGCATAACAGATGTGCCGCGCATCGTAAAACTCTTTTTTTAGCTCCTCTAAAATGGTTTTTATGGTATCGATATTGTTTACGGGGTAGGCATGGGCAATAAACTTACTGCCTTTGTCCTTAAAAATACCGTTGCTTTTTATGCTTACCGTAAGGTAGGTGTCTTTCTGTTCTTCCATCCAAATTGTATAGAAAACCCGAAGATATACCTTCCTGACTTTTTATCCATCCAAATCGTATAAAAATATTAAAGATTCCTAATAATGCATTCAAAATGCTATTTGTCATGTATTTAACTGATTGAATTGTATTATTTCGCGGCCAGTTTATTAAGCGTAATATTTACACTATAAAACAATGTTTTGAGGAGTTTGGTATGAAAAAGAATGTAGGAAGTGCAGATAGAATGGTACGCTCTATAGCGGCA
>JAUIMD010000270.1 GCA_030433225.1 Bacteroidia bacterium | reverse complement strand
GGCGAAATAAATGTGGTGTATTCCAACCCTAACTGGCGGGTTCAGGTGGGTGCATACCGTACCAATGCCGAAGCCATGAAAGCCAAAGTAGAGGTGGAGCAGGTTATGCCGGCCTATAAAAACCAAATTAACATTGTACGCCTCAAACTGAACGATTCCAACCTTAAATCCGAATAAATCTAATTGTGTTGTTGTAACTAACTATTTATGAGTGACCAGATAAAACATGAATGCGGAATAGCCCTTGTCAGGTTGTTGAAACCCCTTGAATATTACCAGGAAAAGTACGGTACCTGGCGATATGGACTGAACAAGTTGTACCTGATGATGGAAAAACAACACAACCGTGGTCAGGATGGAGCAGGTGTGGTTTCGGTAAAAATTGACCAACAACCCGGGCAGGAATACATTTTCAGGGAACGATCCATTAATAAAAACCCCATTGCCGATATTTTTGGTAAGGTGTTTAAAAATTTTGAACCCCTGAACGACGAAGAAAAATCGTTGATTCACAACCCTGAATGGGCACGCCAAAACCTGCCTTTTGCCGGAGATGTGTACCTGGGGCATTTGCGTTACGGTACTTTTGGTCGCTACTCCATTGAATATTGCCACCCTGTAACCCGCGTGAATAACTGGAAAACCAGAAACCTTGCGCTTGCCGGTAATTTCAACATGACCAATGTGGATGAAATTTTTGACCACCTGGTGGATTTGGGACAGCATCCAAGCAGTTTTACCGATACGGTTACCGTGCTGGAAAATATTGGCCATTTTTTGGATGAAGAAGTGCAATACCTCTTCCGAAAATATAAGAACGAGGGCTTAAGCAATATTGAAATTTCCAACCTTATTGAAAAAAACATGGACCTGACCAAGATTTTGGAAAGCTCCAGTAAACGATGGGATGGAGGATATGTAATAAGTGGTGTTATCGGTCATGGAGATTCTTTTGTAATCCGTGATCCCTGGGGAATTCGTCCGGCTTATTATTACCAGGACGATGAAGTGGTAGTGGTGGCATCAGAGCGCCCGGTGATACAAACCGCTTTTAATGTACGCTTTAATACGGTGCAGGAAATAAAACCCGGACACGGCCTGTTTATCCGAAAAGATGGCGAAGTAAGCGAAGAGCTGCTGCGCGTACCACAAAAAAGGCGTTCCTGTTCTTTTGAGCGCATTTACTTTTCGCGGGGTAGCGATAAAACCATTTACAGCGAGCGTAAAAAACTGGGAAAATTGCTGGTGGATGACGTGCTGAGGGCTGTGGATTACGATGTGCAGAATACAGTGTTTTCATACATCCCCAATACCGCCGAAACCGCCTTTATGGGCTTATCGCAAGGGGTAGAAAAATACCTGAACAACTGGAAAATTGAGCAGTTGAAAACCCTGGGACCGGATGCCAGTGAAACGGAAATAGAACGCATTTTGCGCATTTCGCCTCGCAGTGAAAAAATTGCCATTAAGGACGTTAAAATGCGCACCTTTATTACGGATGACAGTGCGCGTGATGATATGGTTGCGCACGTGTACGATGTAACCTACGGTGTGGTGCGCAAAAACATTGATAACCTGGTTGTGATAGATGATTCTATTGTACGTGGTACTACCCTTAAAAAGAGTATTTTACGTATTCTGGATCGCTTGAAACCAAAGAAAATAGTGATTGTTTCATCGGCTCCGCAAATTCGTTTTCCGGATTGTTACGGAATTGATATGGCCAAACTGGGCGATTTTTGTGCCTTTACAGCCGCCATCGATTTGTTGAAAAATACCAATCAGGAGCACATTATTGACCAGGTTTACGAAAAGTGTAAAGAGCAGGAAAACCTCCCTAAGGAAGACATTGTAAACTATGTAAAAGAAATTTATAAGCCGTTTACATACGAAGAGGTGTCCGCCCAAATTGCACGTAATCTTACCCCTGATGACATTGATTCGGAAGTGGAAATCGTTTATCAATCGGTAGATAACTTACACATTGCCTGCCCTAACGATACCGGCGATTGGTATTTTACCGGCGATTACCCAACACCGGGTGGCAATAAGGTGGTAAATTCCTCATTTATTAATTATGTGGAAGGGAAGAATATCCGCGCCTATTAACGCGTTTCGATATATTTTTTAGAATCTGACCCTGATGATAACGATGTGTTATGTTCAGGGTCATTTTTTTGCCTTTACTTATTGGCGCACGAAAAGTGCTTTTACCACATCGCTGGCAATTTTTGGGTTTTCTTTTAATCGTCGTGTGCAATACGCAAACCAGTCTTTCCCAAAAGGCACGTATATACGCATGGGGTAACCGGCCGCCACCAATTCGTCGCGCAGCAGAGGCGTAACGCCGTATAGCATTTGAAATTCAAACCGATTGTGCGGTACGTTTAACTTTTCAATGAGTTGTATAGCACAATCAACCAGGTACTTGTCGTGTGTGGCAATGGCAGCAAATAAGTTGTGTTTAAACATAAATTCTAAATCCTCCAGAAAATGCCTGCGTACCTCTTCATATCCTTTGTAGGCAATCTTTTCCGATTCCACATAAATGCCTTTACACAGGCGTATGTTAATGGTTTCCGGGGCTGAGCTATCGGTTGTTAGGTTTTGTATATCCTGTAAAGTGCGCTTTAGGTAGGCCTGTAGTACAATGGCAACGTGGTTGGGAAATTCGTTGTGCAGGCGTTTGTATAGGCGCAGTTCAATTTCGGTACACGACGAGTCTTCCATATCGATGCGAACAAAACTGTGGATGGCAGCAGCTTTTTGAACAAGACTACGAATGTTTTGGTAGCACGCCTCAGCATTCAACAGTAGACCAAACGAGGTGGGCTTTAGGGAATAGCTGGCGCGAACCCCTTTCGCAGAAAAGCGTTCCATCATTTGCAGATAGGTTCGGGTGTTTTCTTCTGCCTGCCGCAAATCGGAGATGAACTCGCCCAGTAAATCAACGGTAACACGCATGCCTTTGTCCACCAAATCCTGTACAATGTTTAGCGCATCGTCAATGGTTTCGCCGGCCACATAGCGTTTGCTGAATTGCCACACAATTTTTTTGGGAAGATAGGGTACGCTGCCCGCAATTAACTTATTCATCATGCGGTAAAAGAACAACGAAAGGCCCTAATCGGCCATGATAGAAATCAAGTAATATGCATGTTGTTGCATGATTTTTATCAATAAAAGCAAGGTTCACTTCCTTTTTGTCAGGCTTGTTGCACAGGCAAGGTAATTCGAAAAGTGGTGCCTTTGTTTACTTCAGACTGCTTGACAAAGATTTTTCCGTTGTGGTAATTTTCAATAATGCGTTTGGCCAGAGAAAGACCAAGTCCCCAGCCCCTTTTTTTGGTGGTGTACCCGGGATTGAAGATGGTTTTTTGACGGGTTTTGGCAATGCCTTTTCCGTTGTCCTGAATATCAATATGTACTTCATCTTTCACATGCAATACGCTAATGTTCAGTTCTCCTTTTGCCTCCATGGCATCAAATGCATTTTTGCAAAGGTTTTCAATTACCCATTCAAAAAGAGCAACATTGAGGGCAACCGGAATAAAATCATCGGTTGAAAAGTGGGTTTGAACCTGCACTTTTTTCGAGGCCCGGGTTTTAATGTAGCCTACCGCTTCCGACAAAATATCCGTTAAATTGTTGGTTTCCAGGTCGGGCTTGGAACCGATTTTGGAGAACCGTTCTGCCACCATTTTCAAGCGCTCCACATCTTTCGACATTTCGGTAAGCAGCGCCGGATTGGGTTTATCCTCACTTTTAATCAACTCCACCCAGGCCATTAGCGACGAAATGGGGGTGCCTAACTGGTGGGCAGTTTCCTTTGAAAGGCCTACCCAAACCTGGTTTTCTTCGGCTTTTCTGAAGTTTGAAAATGCGATGTACGCAATTAGTATAAAAACAGAAATTAAGCCCAATTGTATGAAAGGATAGTATGAAAGTTGTTTGAGAATAATGCTTTCATCGTAATACAAATATTGATTATAGCCATCCCATAAATGAAATACGATGGGGGGATTTTTTGCTCTGAAACTCTCCAGCTTTTTTTTCAAAAACTCCACCTCCATTTGAAGCTGTCCTATCTTGGAACATAGTTTTTCCTTTTCCCGCTCATTGGCTTCATCTGACTGTCTGGGCGTCTTGGCATCCATGATCGTGGAGGCCTTTTCAAAAAATCAGTTTTCCATTTCGAGATCTGCTTGGGATGAAG
>JAUIMD010000269.1 GCA_030433225.1 Bacteroidia bacterium | reverse complement strand
TCTTTAAATGCCAGGGTAGGGCCGTGAAACAATTCCAGCGAATAAATATTGTCGTTTACATGAACCAGTGGAATATCAAATTCAAGGGTATCAAACACAATTTCCTTTAAGGTTTCGTGTTCTACATCCTCCCCAAAAAACTGTTTGGCCACTTCAAAAGCCATTTCCTGAAGCGACATGTTGGTCAGATTATCGTAAAAACTCTTTGGAAGTGAACGAATAACCTCAGGCATAAAAAGGCCGTTATCGTTGGCCAGGCCACGCGTTACGGCTTCCATCAGTTCCACATTTGGGGTGGATTTATTTGTGCTGTAGAATTTCATTTGAATCGTTTGTAAGTTAAGCAGAAGGGATTACAATCACGCATTAAAAACTTCCTTAATAAACTCGTTGCCAACCAATAATCCGTAATCTCCCTTTTTTACGGCATACTCGTCGTAGCGGTCAACGCCATCCGCTTTGTTGGGATCCAGATTCGATCGCCAAATGATGAACGGAACATTGTCGCGCGTATGGGTTTTGGTATTGCACGAGGTGGGATGGTCGGGTAAAATTGCAATGGTAACGGGTTCTTCACTGCTTTTTGCCATAGCATATAAGTCGTTGAGAACACGATCGTTTAAGTACTCGATGGTACGAATTTTAAGTGCATGATCGCCCTCATGACCGGCTTCATCACTCGCTTCAATGTGCAGGTACACAAGGTCATGATCTTTCAGCGCTTCGATGGTGGCCTGAGTTTTTCCCTCGTAGTTGGTGTCGTACAAGCCGGTAGCCCCTTCCACATAAATGACATCCATGCCGGCATATACGCCAATACCACGAATTAAATCTACTGCAGAGATCACCGCTGTTTTTCCAACGCCATACAATTCCGACATGGTTTTCATGGCAGGTCGGTAGCCCGGCGACCAGGGCCAGATGCTGTTGGCTGGGTCCTTGCCTTTTTCAATGCGTTTCAAGTTTACGGGATGATTGGCCAGTAACTCTTGCGACTTGTATATAAGTTGGTGCAGTAATTCGGCTGTTTCGCGGGCATCTTCTTTGGTTGGCTCCGGTAAAATATCTTTGAAAGGAACCCCAACCGCATCGTGTGGAGCCTTGCACTTCATGGCTTTTTTACCCCCTTTAATTACCATCAGGTGGCGGTAAGAAACACCGGCATGAATGTGCACATTTTCGGTGTTTAAATTGGCGTTCAGGTAGTCTACCAGTTCGGCAGCTTCGGCATCCGAAATATGTCCGGCAGAATGGTTTTTAATGTTCCCGTCTTCCAGACAAATCAGGTTGCAGCGCAAAGCCAGGTCGCCATCGTTCAGTTCCACACCCATGGCTGCTGCTTCTAAAGAACCGCGTCCTTCAAACACTTCTGCCACGTTGTAACCCATCACCGAAAGGTTGGCAATTTCGCTTCCCGGAGGAAACTCATCGGGAACGGTTTTCAGTTCGCCGGTGATGCCCTCTTTCGCCATTTTATCGATGGTTGGAATGTTGGCAACCTGCAAAGGAGTTTTTCCGTTCAGGGCTTCTATGGGTTCATCGGCCATGCCATCGCCCAGTACTATTATGTATTTCATGCGTCTTTATTTTCTATCAATCGCCACATGGAACCTTCTGAGAAATTCCATTCTACAGGTTGGTTTCATATGTTCTTTTATTCACCATTAATAGGGGTTGGCAATGCTGATTATGTCAGCGAAAACCCCGGCTGCAGTCACTCCTGCACCGGCACCGTACCCTTTAATCATCATGGGGTATTCGTTGTACCGTTCGGTGGTAAGCAGAATAATGTTATTGCTGCCTTCTAATTCGTAAAATGGATGGCTGCTATCCACCGGAATAAGTTCTACGGAAGCTTTTCCCTGGTCCATTTTACCCACAAAACGCAGTTTTTTGTTTTCCGATTCCAACACCTTGCGGCTTTCTTCAAACTGGGCGTCCAGCTCTTTTATGCCTTTCCAAAAATTATCGATGCTGCCTTCAAAAACCGATTCAGGCAGGAAGGGCTTCATAATCACATCGCTTTGTTCTATGTTGTGTCCGGCTTCACGCGCCAGAATTACTACTTTACGAATTACATCAACTCCACTTAAGTCGATACGTGGGTCAGGCTCTGAAAAACCGGCTTCTTTGGCCAATTCTATGGCACGGCTAAGAGGCACATCTGCACTCAAGGTGTTAAATATAAAGTTGAGCGTGCCCGATAAAACAGCCTCTAATTTTTCAATTTTGTCGCCACTGCGAATCAGGGCATTCATGGTATTGATGATAGGCAGACCTGCCCCTACGTTGGTTTCAAACAGGTATTTAACTCCTTTGCGTTTGGCCAGTGTTTTTAAATCGCTGTAGTTTTCGTACGCACTGGATGCTGCCACTTTATTGGCGGTAACAATGTGGAAATTGTGCTGAATTAAATCGCTGTATAAATCGGCTACAACCTCGCTAGCCGTACAATCTACAAATACCGAATTGTACAGGTTCAGGTCGATAATTTCCTGTTTAAAACCATCCAATCCGCCTACACTTTTTGATTCGGCTAGTTGATCTTTGATCCCGTTTAAATCCAACCCGTCGCGGTTAATAATAAATTTGCGGGAATTGGCTACGCCCGCAATCTTTATGCGCAGGTGATTTTCTTTAAGCAACTTGGGCTGCTGTTGCGCAATTTGATCCATCAGGTTGCCACCCACTAATCCCACACCAACTAAAAACAGGTTCAGTTCGGTAAATGCACTCAGGAAAAAGGCTTCGTGAATTACGTTTAAGGCTTTACGTAAACTGTTTTTGGTTACTACAAAGGATATGTTTAACTCGCTGGCGCCTTGTGCACAGGCGATTACATTAATTCCGTTTTGTCCCAGCACATTAAACAGTTTTCCGGCAATACCGGGTGTATGCTTCATGTTTTCGCCAACAATGGCAATGGTGGCCAGGTCTTTTTCAATAATAATGCTGTTGATATCGCCATGTGCCAGTTCGTTTTTAAACTCATCGCGCATAGCCTTCTCAGCTTTCTCAGCATCGCTGTTTTTTACAGCAAGTGAGGTGCTGTTTTCTGAAGAAGCCTGGGATACCAGGAATACGCTTACGTTGGCATCAGATAGCGCTTTGAAAAGCCGGTAGTTAATCCCGATTACACCTACCATTCCGGCTCCCGACATGGTCACCAGACAGGTATCGTTAATGGAAGAAATACCCTTAATCATTTTGGGTTTTTCGGCTATTTTTTCCTTGCTAATGTATGTTCCATCCGCATCAGGATTCAGTGTGTTTTTAATGCGAATGGGAATTTCCTTTTGCAACACCGGGAATATGGTGGGCGGATAAATCACTTTGGCACCAAAGTGGCTCAATTCCATGGCTTCGGCATAGCTGAGTTTTTCAATGGGGTAGGCCTTGCTGATGATGCGGGGATCCGCAGTCATAAAACCGTCTACATCCGTCCATATTTCCAGAATTTCAGCATCAAGGGTTGCCGCAAAAATTGAAGCGGTATAATCCGAACCACCCCGCCCCAGGGTAGTGGTTTCGCCTAATTTATTGGAAGAGATAAAACCGGGTACCACATAGCTGTGCCCGTTTATCACTACGTGTTTTTTTATGAGGTCGGCAGTGGTTTTAAAATCTACCACATCTTTACCATACGAGGCAAAGGTCTTAATCACCTCGCGTGAGTCAATGGTTGTTAGCCCAAAAAAGCGTGAAACGATCAGTGACGACATACGCTCTCCATAGGTGGAAATGGTATCCAGCGAACGTTTTGACAGTTCCTGAATCAGGTACACGCCCTTGTAAATATTCTTTAACTCGTCAATGAGCGAAAGCACTTCATTTTCTACATCCGCCCTTACCTCACCGGTAAAAAGTTCATGAATAATATCAAGGTGTTTTTGCTTAATCTGTTCGCTGATTTCCAGGTAGGTTTTGTCTCCTTCTACCGCTTTATGAGCCGTCTCTATCAACATATCGGTTACGCCCCCTAAGGCGCTCACCACGATTATTTTTGAAATATTGTCCGACTCTATTATTGCTTTTACACGCTTTATGTTTTCGGCCGAACCTACAGAAGTTCCTCCAAACTTTAAGACCTTCATACGAAATTTGATTTTTGAATAAAAAGGAAAAAAGGCATACTATAACCCACTACATCTAGAATATACTTACTTAACCCCCCAAGGGGTTGTGGTAATGTTTGTATGGATCGTAATCATTTTCACTGC